>CAJBHE010000148.1 GCA_903952885.1 uncultured Burkholderiales bacterium | reverse complement strand
GTGCAGACCTGATCAGGTTTCATCCTGACGCCAGTGCCCATGTGCACCGCAGCGTGCAGGCCATCAAAAGCAAAGGTGTGAAAGCGGGCTTGGTGTTCAACCCCGCCGAGTCTCTGGATGTATTGGAGTGGACGATTGACGAGATTGACCTCATCCTCATCATGAGTGTCAACCCTGGTTTTGGCGGCCAAAGCTTCATTGACTCCGCTTTGCGAAAAGTCGAACTGGCCCGCCAATGGATTGAGCGCAGCGGCAAAGACATCCGCCTTGAAGTGGACGGCGGCATCAAGCCTGACAATATCCGTCAAGTGGCCGATGCTGGCGCAGACACCTTTGTGGCGGGCAGTGCTATTTTCGGTAAGCCCGATTACAAGGCCGTGGTGGACCAAATGCGGTTGGCTTTGGCTTAAACCTCAGACGTGCTTTGCGCCTGAAGCCGCGGCAAGGGTTAACCAAACTGGTCGGCCATGGCGTAATAAGGTTTAATGTCGCAGTTATTTATAGTTCAAGCTTGATCAGCTGAAGCATTCATCAAAAAAGGTAGAAGTCGAATGTCACTCACGATGGGTATTCCCGCCGAAACAACGTCAGGAGAGGCTCGTGTAGCCGTGACGCCTGAAACGGCCAAAAAACTAATTTCACAAGGCCATACCGTGCGTGTGCAAGCAGGTGCTGGTGTTGCTGCCAGCCTGCCAGATGCGGCTTATGAAGCGGTTGGCGCACACATCGTAGACGCTGCGGGTGCTTGGTCATCAGACTTGGTGCTCAAAGTTCGCGCCCCCGAAGCTGCTGAGGCATCGTTCATCAAATCGGGCAGCACGGTCATTGGCATGTTGGAGCCCTTCAATGCAGAGGGCTTGCAGCGCTTGGCCGCAGCAGGCGCGACGGGCTTTGCCCTTGAAGCCGCGCCTCGTACTACCCGCGCCCAAAGCATGGACGTGTTGTCCTCTCAGGCCAACATCGCGGGCTACAAAGCGGTCATGCTGGCTGCAGACAAATACCAACGCTTCTTTCCCATGCTCATGACCGCTGCGGGCACGGTGAAGGCCGCTCGCGTGGTCATTCTGGGTGTGGGCGTGGCGGGCTTGCAAGCCATTGCCACGGCCAAACGTTTGGGTGCCGTGATTGAGGCCACCGACGTGCGCCCCAGTGTGAAAGAACAAGTCGAGTCACTCGGCGCCAAGTTCATCGACGTGCCGTTCGAGAGCCAAGACGAAAAGGACGCTGCCGAAGGCCTGGGCGGTTACGCTCGCCCCATGCCACAAAGCTGGCTGGATCGCCAAAAGGTGGAGGTGGCTAAGCGCGTGGCTTTGGCCGACATCGTCATCACCACGGCACTCATCCCAGGCCGCGCAGCCCCTGTGCTGGTGACCGAAGACATGGTCAAGGCCATGAAGCCAGGTGCCGTCATCATCGACATTGCTGCTGGCAAAGGCGCCGATGGTGTAGGCGGCAACTGCCCGCTGACCGAAGCTGGCAAGACCGTCATCAAGCACGGCGTGACGCTGGTGGGCGAGACCAACTTGCCCTCCTTGGTGGCCGCTGATGCGAGCGCCCTTTACGCACGTAACGTGCTGGACTTTTTGAAGCTGGTCATCAACAAAGAAGGTGCTTTGCACCTCGACCTTGAAGACGATATCGTGGCCGCTTGCCTAGTCACCCGCGACGGCGCGGTGGTGAAGAAATAAAACGAGGAATACACAACATGGATGCAGTCTCCCCCACCCTCGTCAACCTGATTATTTTTGTGTTGGCCATCTACGTGGGCTACCACGTGGTTTGGACCGTTACGCCCGCTTTGCACACGCCACTGATGGCAGTGACCAATGCCATCTCGGCCATCGTCATTGTGGGCGCCATGTTGGCGGCTGCGATGACCGAAACCACCCTGGGTAAAACCATGGGTGTGTTGTCTGTGGCACTCGCTGCGGTCAACGTGTTTGGTGGCTTCATGGTCACGCGCCGCATGCTGGAAATGTTCCGCAAAAAAGACAAACCCGTTAAAGCATCCGCAGGAGACAAAGCATGAACATGGACTTTGTTTCAATGAACCTGGTCACCTTGATGTATCTGGTGGCAAGCGTGTGTTTCATCCAAGCGCTCAAAGGCTTGAGCCATCCCACCACCTCGATTCGTGGCAACTTGTTTGGTATGACGGGCATGACCATTGCTGTTATCACCACCGCAGCTTTGATCGTCAAACTGTCGGGCTCAGGCTTCGGCATGACTTGGGTATTGTTGGGTTTGGTGTTGGGCGGCGGTGCTGGTACTCTCATGGCGCAACGCGTCGAGATGACCAAGATGCCTGAGCTGGTGGCCTTCATGCACAGCATGATCGGTTTGGCGGCGGTGTTCATTGGTGTGGCCGCTGTAGCTGAGCCTTGGGCGTTTGGTATCACAGCCGTGCCGCAAGAGTTGGTAACAGGCATGCAAACCAGCGCTGGCTTGGTGATCACAGAGAGTGTTCAACGTTTCCCGATCCCTGCAGGTAATCGACTAGAGCTGTTTCTCGGTGCAGCCATCGGTGCTGTTACTTTCAGCGGTTCAGTCATTGCATTTGGCAAGCTCTCGGGTAAGTACAAATTTCGCTTGTTCCAAGGCGCGCCTGTGAGCTTTGCGGGCCAACACATGCTCAACCTGGTCTTAGGTTTAGTCACCGTGGGTTTGGGGCTGATGTTTGTCGTGACCGAAGACTGGACGGCCTTCTTTGCTATGTTGGCTTTGGCGTTTGTCATGGGCGTGCTCATCATCATCCCAATTGGCGGCGCTGACATGCCCGTGGTGGTGTCCATGCTCAACAGCTATTCAGGTTGGGCAGCCGCGGGTATCGGTTTCTCACTCAATAACAGCATGCTCATCATTGCAGGCTCGTTGGTGGGTAGCTCGGGCGCGATTCTGAGCTACATCATGTGCAAGGCCATGAACCGCTCGTTCTTTAGCGTCATTTTGGGTGGCTTTGGTGCAGAGGCCGTTACAGCGGTCGCGGGCGCACAAGAGCAACGCCCTGTGAAGAGCGGCAGTGCAGATGACGCGGCCTACATCTTGGCCAACGCCGAGACCGTGGTGATTGTCCCCGGCTACGGCTTGGCCGTGGCGCGTGCGCAGCATGCGGTGAATGAATTGGCTGAAAAGCTGATGCACAAAGGCATCAGCGTGAAGTACGCCATTCACCCCGTGGCAGGCCGCATGCCCGGCCACATGAACGTGTTGTTGGCTGAGGCTGAAGTGCCTTACGACCAAGTGTTTGAGATGGAAGACATCAACGGCGAGTTTGGCCAAGTCGATGTGGCCATCGTCTTGGGCGCTAACGACGTGGTGAACCCCGCCGCGTTGGAAAAAGGCAGCGCGATTTACGGCATGCCCATCTTGGAAGCCTACAAGGCTAAGACGGTGATTGTGAACAAGCGAAGCATGGCTTCTGGCTATGCCGGCTTAGACAACGAGCTGTTCTACATGGACAAAACCATGATGGTGTTTGGTGATGCCAAAAAGGTGGTGGAAGACATGGTCAAGGCGGTGGACCAGGCCTGAACCCACTGACTTGATCCAAGGGGCGTCATGGACGCCCCTTCTTGTTTGTGCGTTAACTTGAGGTTTGTATCTGGATATGGCTTTTTCATTGACTCACATGCACGCCGCCATTATTGACCTAGACGGCACGATGGTCGACACCTTGGGCGACTTCGAGGTGGCGCTGAATCGCGCACTTCACGACTTGGATTTGCCACCTGTCACACGGACCTTGGTTGAGCGCACCGTGGGTAAAGGCTCTGAGCATTTGATCCGGTCGGTGCTGGCGCATCAGCTAGCTTTGCCTGAAGTGCGAGATCAATTTCTTGTGTGCGCTTCTCGCGGCATCGAGGATTTGTTCGAGGCGGCTTGGTTGCGCTACCAGCATCATTACTTGGCCATTAACGGGGAATTCGCAGCGGTGTATCCGGGCGTGGTGGAAGGCTTGCAGCAGATGCGCGACGCGGGCCTGCAACTGGTGTGCTTGACCAACAAGCCTTTGTCATTTGCCAAGCCCTTGTTGCAAGCCAAATGTCTGGATTACTTCTTTGCCCATGTGTTTGGCGGCGACAGTTTTGAGCGCAAAAAGCCAGACCCACTGCCCTTGCGCAAAACTTGTGAAGTTTTGGGCGTCAAACCCGCGCAGTCCTTGATGGTGGGCGACTCAAGCAACGACGCCCAAGCTGCTCGAGCCGCAGGCTGCCCTGTCGTTTTGGTGCGCTATGGCTACAACCACGGCGAGCCCGTGGACGGCGTGGATGCCGATGCCCATGTAGATAGCTTGGTCGACATCGCCCAAGCCCTTGACCAGGCTCGCTGAGCCTTTGATAAACTGAAGCCATGTTCATTCATCGCAGTACTGTCACAGGTTGTCACGACCGGGGAGCTTGGCCCTGGCGTACGTCGTCGTTTGCGCTTGTCTAAAAGCACGCTCAGGTTCACTGTGCCGTGCCCGCGCTGAAACACCTGAGCTGTTCAGCACTTGTCCGAATGAACGCCCCAAAGCGAATGGGGCCGAGCTGTGGAGGCTCACGATGACTGAAACCGAATTCAAACAATTGGCCCAAGAAGGCTACAACCGCATTCCGTTGGTGGCCGAGGCCTTTGCCGACTTAGAAACCCCGCTCTCGCTGTACCTCAAGCTGGCCCATGTGCAAAATAAGGGCGAGCGCAGCTTTTTGCTGGAGTCTGTGGTGGGCGGCGAGCGCTTTGGGCGTTACAGCTTCATTGGTTTGCCTGCGCGCACGTTGTTGCGTGCCAGTGGTTTTGGCGATGCTGCCAAGACCGAGGTGGTGACCGATGGTGTGGTGGTTGAAACGATTGCTGGCAACCCGCTCGACTTTGTGGCCAATTACCAAAAACGTTTCAAGGTGGCATTGCGTCAAGGCTTGCCGCGTTTTTGCGGTGGCTTGGCAGGTTACTTCGGTTACGACACGGTACGCCACATCGAAAAGAAACTGGTCCACTCATGCCCACCTGACGACTTGGGTATGCCCGACATCTTGCTGCTGCAAACCGAAGAGTTGGCGGTGATTGACAACCTGTCTGGCAAGCTCTCGCTCATCGTCTACGCCGACCCAGCACAATCGGATGCTTACGCCAAAGCGCAGGCGCGTTTGGGTGAATTGAAGCTGCGTTTGAAAGAGCCTGCACAAGCGCCATCGATTGCACCGTGCATCAGCCACCCCGCTGAGCGTAGCTTTGCGAAGAACGATTATTTGGCCGCCGTGCTCCGGGCCAAAGACTTGATTGCTGCCGGTGACTTCATGCAAGTGCAAGTGGGTCAGCGCATCCAAAAGAAGTTCACCGCCAGTCCACTGTCGCTGTACCGCGCGCTGCGTTCGTTGAACCCTAGCCCGTACATGTATTACTACAACCTCGGCGATGCCTATGTGGTGGGCGCATCGCCAGAGATTTTGGTGCGCCAAGAGTCCACGCCCGACGGGCAAAAAGTCACCATCCGACCTTTGGCTGGCACGCGCCCACGCGGCGCGACGCCCGAGGCTGACAAGGCTGCCGAAGTAGAGCTCATCAACGATCCCAAAGAGCGTGCCGAGCATGTGATGTTGATTGACCTCGCGCGCAACGACATTGGTCGTATTGCCAAGACAGGCAGCGTTAAAGTGACCGAGGCTTTTGTGGTGGAGCGCTACAGCCACGTGATGCACATCGTGAGCAACGTAGAAGGCTTGTTGCTCGACGGCCCCGACGGCCAACCGCTCACCAGCATGGATGTGCTCAAGGCCACGTTCCCTGCTGGCACACTGACTGGCGCACCTAAAGTGCATGCGATGGAATTGATTGACCAGCTTGAACCTACCAAGCGTGGCTTGTACGGCGGTGCGTGTGGGTACTTGAGTTTTGCGGGCGATATGGACGTGGCGATTGCCATTCGCACAGGCATCATCAAAAACGACACCCTCTATGTGCAAGCTGCTGCGGGTGTGGTAGCCGACTCGGTACCCGAGTTGGAGTGGAAAGAGACAGAGCACAAAGCCCGAGCTTTGTTGCGTGCCAGCGAATTGGTAGAGGAGGGCTTGGAATGAGCAAACTCAAACTCCTCATGGTCGACAACTACGACAGCTTCACCTTCAACATCGTTCAATACTTTGGCGAGTTAGGTGCAGAGGTCGAAGTGTTTCGCAACGACGAAATCACGCTCGAAGGCATTGCCGCACGCCAACCCGACCGCTTGGTGATTTCACCTGGCCCATGCTCACCTGCTGAAGCGGGTATCTCGGTGGCCGCCGTCCAACTCTTTACAGGAAAGCTGCCCATCTTGGGTGTGTGCTTGGGGCATCAAAGCATTGGCGCAGCGTTTGGCGGCAAGATCATTCGTGCACAAACCTTGATGCACGGCAAAACCAGTGTCATCACCACCACACAAGAGGGCGTGTTTGGCGGCCTGCCTGAGAAGTTCACAGTGAACCGCTACCATTCGCTGGCGATTGAGCGTGCATCTTGCCCTTCGTGCCTCAAGGTCACGGCGTGGACGGACGATGGCGAGATCATGGGCTTGCGTCACACCGAGCTGGACATTCAAGGCGTGCAGTTTCACCCTGAATCGATTCTCACCGAGCATGGCCACGCCATGCTGAAAAACTTTTTGTAAAGGCTGGCTATGACAAGCGCCACACACACCCAAACAAAGGCCATCACGCCCCAAGAGGCGCTGCAACGGGTCATCGAGCACCGTGAGATTTTTCATGACGAGATGCTGCACATCATGCGCCTCATCATGTCGGGCGAAATGTCACCCGTATTGATGTCGGCTTTCATCGCCGCGCTGCGCGTGAAGAAAGAAACCATTGGCGAAATCACCGCCGCTGCCCAAGTGATGCGCGAGTTCTCCACCAAGGTGGACGTGCCCGACCGCACGCACATGGTCGACATTGTGGGCACTGGCGGTGATGGGTCGCATACCTTCAACATCTCCACTTGCTCCATGTTTGTGGTGGCAGCTGCTGGCGGCAAAGTCAGCAAGCACGGTGGCCGCAGCGTCAGCAGCAAAAGCGGCAGTGCCGATGTGCTGGAGAGCTTGGGCGTCAACATCAATTTGCCGCCCGCTCAAATTGCCAAGTGCATTGCCGATGTAGGCATTGGGTTTATGTTTGCGCCCAACCATCACCCTGCGATGAAAAACGTCGCGCCTGTTCGCAAAGAGCTGGGCGTGCGTACCATCTTCAACATCCTCGGTCCATTGACCAACCCAGCCAGCGCGCCGAATATTTTGATGGGCGTGTTCCATCCCGACTTGGTGGGCATTCAAGTGCGTGCTTTAGAGCGCTTGGGCGCTGAGCATGCGTTGGTGGTGTACGGCCGCGATGGTTTGGATGAGCTCTCTTTGGGTGCGTCCACTTTGGTGGGCGAGTTGAAAGACGGCCAAGTGCGCGAATACGAAATTCACCCCGAAGACTTTGGCTTTGCCATGAGCAGCAACCGAGCCTTGCGCGTGGAAACGCCTGAGCAATCGCGCGCCATGTTGCTGGGCGTACTGAATAACGAAGCTGGGCCGGCGCTCGACATCGTGGCGCTCAATGCGGGCGCAGCTTTGTATGCCGCCAACGTGGCAAACAACATCGAGGCCGGTATTGCGCGTGCACGTGAGGCATTGGCTTCGGGCGCAGCCAAAACCAAACTCGACCAATTGATTACCACTGCGAGTCAACTCGCTGCAGTTTAAATTTGCGCATAGCCGTTAGAAAGAAAACATGTCAGACATCTTGAACCAAATCGTTGCTGTCAAACACCAAGAGGTGGCAGCCGCGCTACAGCGCAAATCATTGGCGGCCATGCGTGCCGATGCCGAAAGCCGCGTGCTCACCCGTGACTTCGTGGGCGCTTTGCGCGCCAAGATTGCTGCGGGTTTGCCTGCGGTGATTGCCGAAATTAAGAAAGCCAGCCCATCCAAGGGCGTGATTCGCGAAGACTTCATTCCTGCCGACATTGCCCAAAGCTATGCCGAGCACGGCGCGGCGTGCTTGTCGGTGTTGACCGACAAAGACTTCTTTCAAGGCCAGGTGGACTACCTCAAGCAAGCCCGCGCCTCGTGTGACTTGCCCGTATTGCGCAAAGACTTCATGGTTAATCCGTATCAGGTGTACGAAGCGCGTGTGATGGGTGCAGACTGCATTTTGCTCATTGCCGCCTGTTTGACCGATGCGCAAATGGCTGATATGGAAGCCATTGCGCGCAACCTGGACATGGCCGTGTTGGTGGAGGTGCACGACGCCGCCGAGCTGCAACGCGCGCTCAAACTCAAAACCCCTTTGGTGGGCATCAACAACCGGGACCTGCGCACCTTTGAGGTGTCGCTCGACACCACGATTGGTATGCTCAAAGATGTGCCCGCTGACCGTTTG
>CAJBHE010000147.1 GCA_903952885.1 uncultured Burkholderiales bacterium | reverse complement strand
TGCGCTCACGCGCGAGCTTGAGCTTCTCGTCAAACGGCGCTTTATACGAAGGGTCTTGCGGCTGAATTTCTTTGTAGCTCAGGCCGACGATAGGGACTTGGTTCTTCTCAGAAAACGCAACGAGCACCGGATGCTCTTCGCGGCAGGCCACACACCAAGTGGCCCACACATTGACCATCCACACTTTGCCTTGCATGTCGACGGGTGAGAACTTGCCATCACCTTTATCTATGGTGAACAAGGTGAAGTGCGGGGCAGGCTTTCCAATCAAGGGGGATGGGATTTCACGCGGATCGCGCCTCAAACCCACAGCCAAAAAGACCACTAGACCGATGAACAGCACCAAAGGGATCAACACTTTTTTCATTTGCGGTATCTCCGGTCTAGTGCGGCCAACACGCCACCCAACACCATCAGCAACACACCGCCCCACAGCCACGGCACAAAGGGCTTGTAGTAAACACGCATGCTCCATTCTGTGCGCGCATCGTCGAGCGGCTCACCCAGCGACACATACAGGTCGCGCATGAAGCCCGAGTCAATGCCCGCTTCTGTCATGGCCATGGCCGATGAAAAATAGCGGCGCTTTTCGGGCTGCAAAATTTCAATGATCTTGTCGTCGCGCAAAACTTGCACATCGGCACGCACGGCCTTGTAGTTGGGGCCGCGCACTTCGTCCAGCGAGTTCAAGCGGAAGGTGTAAGGCGCGATGGTGACCACGTCACCGATCTGCATGCGCACATCGCGCTCGACTTCGTAGCACTTGACGCCCGTGATACCAACCACCAACACCGCCATACCGAAGTGGGCGATGTGTTGCCCCCAGAAAGAAGAGCCAATGCGGCCAGGCTTGCCCACACGCTCGATCACTTGCCGGGCTGTGCCCAAAGCCACCCAACAACCCAAGAACAAACCAAACGCTGCGCCAATAGACCATCCGCCCAGCACAAAAGGCAACAACACCGCCAAGACAATCGCGCCTACAAATGTCCAACGCAGCTTGTGAGCGATCTCGCGCAGATTCGCATCACGCCAACGCGCTACTGAGCCAGGGACCATCAAAAATACCGTGGGCACGAGCAGCGGCGCGAACACGGCATTGAAATAGGGTGGCCCCACCGACAACTTGCCCAAGTTCAGCGCGTCAATGATGAGCGGGTAAATCGTGCCCAGCAGCACCGCCGCCGTGGCTACCACCAGCAACACGCTGTTAGCCAACAAGAACGATTCGCGCGATACCAATTCCATGCGGCCACCCAAGGCCACACGTGGCGCACGCCACGCAAAAAGCGTGAGCGAAGCGCCCACAACCACGGCCAAGAAAATCAAAACGAACACACCACGTTTGGGGTCAGACGCAAACGCGTGCACCGACGTCAACACACCTGAGCGCACGAGGAACGTACCTAACAACGACAATGAGAAAGCAGCAATGGCCAACAGCACCGTCCAAGCTTTGAAACTGCCGCGCTTCTCTGTGACCATCAAGGAGTGAATGAGTGCCGTGCCGACCAACCAAGGCATGAGGGACGCATTTTCAACCGGGTCCCAAAACCAC
>CAJBHE010000146.1 GCA_903952885.1 uncultured Burkholderiales bacterium | reverse complement strand
TTTAGTTGCGGCGGCCTTGAACTTTGGTCTCAGGCCCATCAGACGCCGAATTGCCATGGTTCCATTAACTTGGCAGTCCGTCAGATGGGGCGAGTTTTGGAAAACTAATCTAACACTTTGGCGTGACCCCTTAGGCGGCGTGTCCTTGTATGTCACCACCTTGTATTGGGGTGTCGGCGCAGTGATGCAGTTTGCTGTGTTGTTGTGGGCGCAGCAAACCCTGCAATTGACGTTGAAATCAGGCGCCTATTTGCAGGCGCTGGTTGCTTTAGGGGTGATCTTGGGTGCTTTTTTGGCGGGGCGCAGTTTTAAGCTCCACTCTGCGCGCCAATCGTTGCCCTGGGGCTTGGTGCTGGCCGTACTGTTACCGGTCATGGTGCTGGTTACGGATGTTTGGTTAGCGATTCCGCTGTTGCTGTGTGCGGGTGTGGCAGGGGGCATGTTGCTGGTGCCCATGAATGCTTTGTTGCAGCACCGTGGGATGCAAGTTCTTAGCTCTGGCCGCTCTATCGCCGTACAAGGCTTTAATGAAAACTTGAGTGTATTGTTGATGCTGGGTGTGTACAGTTTGTTACTGGCCTCTGGCGTTTCGCTGACATGGATCATGTTGCTGGTGGCTACTGTGCTGATCGCAGGGATAGCTCCGCTATGTTTGTTGCTCTGGCGACAAGTGCGTTAAAGGTGATCTGCATCCAATCTTTGCCAAGGGTCGATGTGGGTCATTAAGTTCAATACGCGGTGACGCTGCATGACACGCCTTCTTGCATCCACAGCAATGTCGTGACCAGCTTCCACGGTGATGGCGGCATCCACTTCAATGTGAGCGTCCACCACGATCATGTCACCCATTTTGCGTGTTTTGATGTCATGGGCATCTTTGACGCCTGGGGTTTCAAGCAATGTTTTTCGAATGGCGATCACTTCAGCCTCGTCAACCGAGCGATCCATCAAGTCGTGCAAGGCGTCCCAACCAAACTCCCAGCCCATTTTTGTGACCATCAGGCCAACGATTAAAGCGGCAATGGGATCAAGAATGGGGTAGCCCAACAAGTTGCCCACAATGCCAACGCTCACCACCAAAGATGACGCTGCATCAGACCTCGCATGCCAGGCATTTGCCACCAACATACTAGATTTGACGTGTTTGGCCACCCTCAACATGTAGCGAAACAACATCTCCTTAGCCACCAGTGCACCAGCCGCTACATAAAGCGCCAACACATGAACTTGCTGCAAAGACTCAGGGTGTTGCACTTTGTCAACCGCTGACAGCAGCATTCCAACGCCTACCGCTAACAGCAGCAAACCTAACACCAATGATGCCGCTGTTTCAAAACGTTGGTGTCCGTAGGGATGCTCTTCATCTGCATCTTTTTGGCTGTGATGGTTGGCGATCAACACCACAAAATCGGCTACTAAATCAGACAAAGAGTGAATGCCGTCTGCGATCAAACCTTGAGATTTTGAAAACATGCCCGCCGTGATTTGTAAGCAAGTCAATATCAGATTAACGCCAACACTCACCCAGGTGCAGCGTGATGCCGCTTGTGCGCGTGCTTTGATGTCGGATTCAGATATTTCCGAGTCGTGTTCGATCTCAGAAAAGTTCATGAAGAATTCTTTTTCAAACGATGCTGTTGTGCAGAAGGGAACGTCAAGTTGAATAAGGGCATAAATAAAGCACCAAAATTTTAGAAAAGATTTACCCAGTAGATTTCAGACTCCACAGGTAAAGGCAGACTCTAATGATCCGATTTGATTTTATATAATTTTAAAAGGCAAACCGATTCAAATGACGGGACTACCAATCAAACAAATCGAATTGATTGTCAGATGATTTGCACTTCATGGGCCAGTAGTTATAGTTCTTCAAAATGTTGAAAATGAAATTAACCACGTTAGTTTATTGACAAAGGCGTACGATAAAATCAAGTTGTGAAATCATTTGAGTCATTTAAATCTCTTTGCATTCAGTTTGCATTTTTGCTCAGCTTTTTATCAGCCTTGAGCCCTTTTTTGCATGCGCATTACGGTTTATCAAAGATTGCAGGTTTCCACATGGCTGGTGTTAACTTGCTTGCAGTTACCTCAGGGCCTGCGTTTGTAATGACGAGTTTTAGTCAAGACGATGAACAAGAATCGGCAGCGGCTGGCGTCGAGGTTTCTTACTCTCGACAGATCTCTATAGATTTAAAAGATCACCCTAAGGGGTTATCAATTACTACTTTTTTCGTCATGTCAGTTCTGAGTGTGCAAGTTGTGTCCTTCTTGCTTAAGTCAGATGCAGAAAGCTCAGTCAGTTCTGCTTTCCTCCCAGGCTTTCCGCCGCTAACCCATGCGCCTCCCACTTTTCGGGTCTGATTTTTAACGGGTGCGCATTGACATGTGCGCCGTCTGTCAGTTGATGATGTGTGGAGTTTGTGATGTTCACTTTTTTTTCATTTTTTGTTGGCCGTACGTTTAGTCGAATCTTCTTGTTATGGGTTTTATTTGCTCTGGTACAAGAATCAGTTCTTGCTCAGCCTGTAGCCAATGCCCCCAATATTTTTTTGAGCATCACAGCAAAGCAGCAAGCCAGCTTAGGGATCCAGGTTGCCGCAGTTCAGGTTTCAACTGGTGGGCAGATTTTGGCAAGCGGCTCAGTGGTCATGCCGCCCGGCAAAGAGCTCACTGTTTCAGCGCCATACGCCGGTCAAGTGTCACGTGTGTTGGTGGGGGTGGGGGATTCGGTAAGAGTAGGGACCGCGTTGGCCTATTTCACGAGTCCCATGTTGGGTGATGTGCGCCGCTCACTCAACGAAGCTTCGCTTGATTATAAAAATACCTCTGCTGCCGCCCAACGTGACCAAGCTATGTTTGATGAAGGCATCATTCCTGCAGTGCGTTTGCAGTTGAGTCGATCCAAGCAAGAGGCTGCGCTAGCCCAATTCCATGCGCGTGAGGCTGAGCTATTGGCCTCGGGCATGCGCTTTGATATCAATTCAGGTTATGCCACGGGTATTCTCAAAGCACCTTTGTCCGGCATCGTTTCCGAAGCATTTATTTCAGTGGGCCAACGCGTCGAAGCTGGCGCGATATTGTTCAAATTAGCGGACAGTTCTCAATTACAACTTGATCTGCAGCTTTCATCCGAGAAAGCTGCGCAGTTGCAAGTTGGTGATGAGGTCAGCATTGCCTCTCGCAATGCCAAGGCCAAAATCATTGGCGTAAGCCGAGCCGTCGATGCAAGTCAATCAGCTCGTGCGCGCGCCACGATTACGACGAGAGGTAGCTTGCTAGCGGGTGAGCTCGTATCTGTCACCGTTCACCCCAGAGGCAAGGCCAACTCTGATAAGCCTGGAACGCATTGGTTGGTTCCTTCACGTGCTGTGACTCAATGGCGTGGAAAACCATGGATCTTTGTTGCAAATGACGCGAGTTTTGAAGCGAAAACAGTGAATGTAATTTCTTCTACAGACGATTTATCCCTCATCGAAGTTGTGCTTCCCCAAACTAGCAAAGTTGCAATCGCAGGGGTTGCATCCTTGCGTGCCCTGCTGCAGAAGGACGAGTGATGTTTGAACTCCTGATTCGTCTGAGTCTGCGTTTTCGTAGCCTCACGCTAGCCTGCGCAGGCTTATTATTTATCGCTGGCACTTATGCGTGGCTCAATTTACCGATTGATGCATTTCCAGATATCTCACCAACACAGACCAAGGTTATTCTCAAAATTCCAGGAATGACGCCAGAAGAGGTCGAGCAACGTGTTGTTAAGCCCATTGAGCAAGAGCTACTGAGTATTCCCGATAAACGTATCGTGCGTTCCATATCCAAATATGGAATCGCTGATATCACTATTGACTTTGATGAGGGTGTGGATTTGTATTGGGCCCGCCAGCAAGTGTCCGAGCGTTTGAGCTCCGTCATGCGGGACTTGCCGTCGAGTGTGAGCGGTGGCTTGGCGCCAATCACAACACCGCTGAGCGAGGTCTATATGTTCACGCTTGAAGGCGAGGGGTTTGGACTGGCTGAAAAACGTCGCGTTCTTGACTGGGTGATTCGTCCTGAACTGCGTACCATCCCTGGCGTGGCCGAGGTCAATTCCCTGGGTGGTGAAGTGCGAACTTTTGAAGTAGTCCCTAACACCTCCAAAATGGCTGCTATGGGCGTGAGCATGATCGACTTAAGACAAGCGTTGATCTCCAACAACAGCAATGACGGTGCGGGTCGTTTGACAGCAGGGGAAGAGGCGTTGGTTGTGCGGGTAGAAGGCGCAATCAAAACGCTGGACGATTTGCGTGCTGTGCGTTTGATGACTTCTCGTAATAACAAGGTACAACTCGACGATGTGGCCACCGTCAGCTATGGCGCACTCACGCGTTATGGCGCAGTGACCCAAAATGGTCAAGGTGAAGCTGTGGAAGGTCTAGTGCTGGGAATGCGCGGAGTGAATGCCCGACAGTTGGTCAATGCGGTTGATGCCAAGTTGGTTGAAATGGCTCCCCGATTGCCCAAAGGCATGACCGTCAAAACTTTCTACAACCGAGGCGAGTTAGTTACCCGTGCCGCGGATACGGTGATTCACGCCTTGATTGAAGCTGCTGTGTTGGTGTGTATGACTTTGTATGTGTTTCTGGGTGGCATTCGAGCTGCGTTAGTGGTGGCAGTGGCCTTGCCTCTGTCACTGTTAAGCACTTTCTTGCTGATGCGCACGTTTGGCTTGACGGCCAACTTGATGAGCTTAGGGGGCTTAGCTATTGCATTGGGTATGTTGGTAGATGCGGCTGTGGTCGTTGTGGAGAACATTGAAACTGCGTTTTCATCACATCCCAAAGGGCATGCTTTGTCAAAGACTGAAATTCTGCTGAGTGCGGTACGTGAAGTGGTGAAACCGGTTGCATCTGGTGTGTTGATCATTTGCGTTGTGTTCTTGCCATTGCTCAGTCTTGAAGGTTTAGAAGGTAAGTTATTCGCACCGGTTGCAGTGACGATCATCATGGCATTGGCTTCATCTTTACTGTTGGCATTCAGTGTGATTCCAGCCTTGGCTTCTATGGTGTTGAAAGAGGAGGGTGCGCACGAACCTGTGGTGATGCGAAAAATTCATGCGGGTTATTTGCGCTTGCGCGATCGGGTTTGGGCTAAGCCAAAGTGGTTGTATGGTGTGTCGCTCGCTTCTTTGGTTGTTGCTGTAGTTCTCTACAGTTTCATTGGCAAAACCTTCATGCCCACTTTGGATGAAGGTGACATCTTGGTGCAGTTGCAAAAACTACCCTCTATCTCGCTTGAGGCATCGCTTGAGATTGATACCCGCGTGCAGCAGGCTATTTTGGAAAATGTGCCCGAGGTTAAATCTATCGTCGCTCGTGCTGGATCTGACGAATTAGGTCTAGACCCAATGGGCTTGAATGAGACCGACACATTCTTGGTGCTTAAGCCTAAAAGCGAATGGCGCGGTAACAAAGACGATATTGTTGATGCGTTACGAATAGTGCTGGATGGTTTTCCTGGGTTGGTCTATGGCTTCACGCAACCTATAGAAATGCGTGTCTCTGAAATGCTCACAGGAACGCGCGGCGATGTCGCCATTAAGATCTTTGGCTCAGACCTTGGCCAATTGAACGAAGCCGCTCATCAAATTGCTGAAGTTATGCGCAATATTCCCGGTGCTGCCGAGGTGATTGCTCCCAAAGCCGAAGGATTGCAATACGTGTCAATGCATTTGAATCGCACCACCATGGGCCAAGCGGGTTTCTCTGTTGAGTCCTTACAGCAAGCTATGAAAGATCAAGTAGAGGGTGAGTCACTTGGCTATGTGTTGCAAGACGGCATACGAACACCACTGACGTTGCGCGGCAATGAGTTAACACGGCAAAGTCCCGAAGCGTTTAAAAACTTGCAGCTCGCCGCACCCGATAGCCGTGTGTGGGCTGCAAGTGCCTTGGCTGACATTCGTTTGGTGGATGGCCCCATCCGGGTAGACCACGAACAAAGCGTGCGTTTCACTAGCATTCAGGTTTCTGTTGATGGTCGTGATCTGACTGGCTTTGTGGGGGATGCTCAAAAAGCTGTTTCAGCTTTAAAGCTGCCAAGCGATTTACGTATCGTGTGGGGTGGTCAGTTTGAGAATCAGCAACGTGCTGCAGTTCGTTTGGGCCTAGTCATTCCTGCGGCCTTGGTGCTGATCTTCACCATCTTGGTATTTACCTTTGGATCGGCTATTCAGGCAGGCATCATTTTCTTGAATATTCCATTCGCATTGGTGGGTGGCGTGGTCGCTCTGGCTGTCTCAGGCGAGTATTTGTCAGTGCCCGCATCTGTGGGGTTTATCGCGTTGCTAGGGATTGCTGTGCTTAATGGCGTCGTGATGGTCACGCACTTCAACGAACGCTTGCTGAATGGCGAGTCTATGGATGTCGTTGTGAGGCTTGGAACTGAGCGGCGGTTAAGGCCTGTTTTGATGACTGCGTTCATCACTGCGCTCGGCATGATCCCACTCTTGTTCGCCACGGGGCCTGGCTCAGAAATCCAGCGCCCCTTGGCAATTGTGGTGACGGGTGGATTACTCAGCTCTACTTTGTTGACTTTACTGTTGCTACCCAAATTGTTTGAACGGTTTGGATCGTTAGAAAGCGTTCCTTGGCATTTGCTGATGCGCTTCATGCCTTGGAGAAAAGTATGAAACATCTTGTAAGTGCATTTCTATTTGCGTGTGTGGTTATGTTGTCGCTAGGTCATGCGAATGCTCAGAAGCTATCGGATGCTGCTGTGGCTTCAATAACGGCCCTGTTACCTTACCTACCGGGTGAGGCCGCGGTCAAAGACAGCTTGTTGAGTAGCCCATTAATGCAAGCCGCCAGATCTAAGAAAGATGCAGGAACTGCACGCGCAAAGGTTATTGATTCAGGTGCTGCAGAGTTCACATTGCGTAGCACCTCACAGCACCGTCGAGATGTGGCTGCAGGCACTAGACTGCGCGAGTCTATCGTGAGCATTGAACGTCCCGTGCGTTTTTGGGGTAAGAGAAGCATAGATGCTGATCTTGCAACACAAACCCAAGCCTTTGCCGATATCGAATACGCTGATGCGATGCACGAAGGTGCACGTGAATTGATGCGATTTTGGTTTGCCTACCTTCGCGCCTTGGCTGATCAAAAGAATGCAGTCACCACGTTTGACTTAGCAGCCAAAATGCAACACCTCACTCAGGTGCAACTCAAACATGGAGAAATTTCTCAGTTGGACTCTGAACTGGCCAATGCAGAGTTTGAACGCAATGCCGCTGCACGCGCGCTAGCTGATGCGCAGTTGGCATCTAGTGCTTCAGCCTTCACAAGACGATATATAGGTATGGCTCTACCCACGCAGTTGCCTAAGGGTTTTTCTATAGACGCGTCTGGTAGCTTGCCAACTTTAAATGAACCTATGGCTGTGATGCGTCAAGAGTTTTTAATTAAAAACCACGAACTGAACATGATGCGTGTAGATGCACAACGTTTACGGTTGGCAGCAGATCGTGCATTGCGTGATCGATTGCCAGATCCTACGCTAGGCGTGTTCAGCGGACGAGAACGGGCAGGGGCCGAAACCATTTCGGGCGTGATGTTCTCTATGCCGTTTCCTGGTGCGTCACGCTTTCATCACGCGACGGCCCTGGTGGCAGATGCGCAAGTCGCAAGCGATAAAGTGCAACTGGCGGAGCAGCAATTGGGTGCCATGTTTGACAGCATGTGGATTCAGTTTCAACACAAGCGCAAAGCTGCCGATAGCTTGAAATCCGCTGCCCAACGTCAATCTTTGGCTGCAGAAAAATCTGTCAAGGCCTACACCTTGGGGGAGGGAAGTCTTTCTGATGTACTGTGGATTGCTCGCATGGCTAGTGACAACCTTAACGCTGCAGAACGCATGCAGCTTGAGGTTGTGGAGTTGTTGGCATTGATTCACCTAGATCTTCATCAGATTTGGGATTTTGATGAATAACAAAAATTAATTTAAAAAATACGTTCGATGTGAGTTATTGGGTAAATGCTTGCCCTGTGTCAATTCTTTTGACCAAATTACATTTATCAATCAATCAAAATTCCGTGTGCATACGGAATGCATAAACGCTAACAGGGCCGCGCGAGGCGTTGTAGGCAGGATTGTTGATGAGTTGGAGGTCAGCGGTTAGCCATGTATTCTTATAGACCTTGACGCTGTAAAAACCTTCAAAGATGCTCTCTGGCTTGTATTTCAAAGAACCATCACCGATAAAAAACGAAATGCCTCCAGCCTCTAGAAATTTACGACGATCGTTGGAAAGTCCGTTGCGTATCCATGACAGGCCTACCGTGTCATCAGATCGCCCCCAAGTTCCTCCCTTGATCAATAGACCTGTGGATAACGAGTCATCCACTTCTGTGAACGCGTAGGTTTCCGTTCGTCCATCACTTTTCATGGCACGCAAGAAAAAGCCTACGTTTGTGCTGATTTCTTGTTCAATATTGAGGCCTACGCCGTATTTGGTTTTGACACCATCGCGGACATTGAAAATAGTTTGTGGGTCAGCCATTTGGTGGTCTTGTCGATACGCTGTTGCATCATTGAAACTAGCCAGCACAGAGCGGTTTCGGTAAGCCAAGACACGAATCTTGCCGGGACTATCTCCCATCATGTGCGCATGCTCAACTTCAATCTGATCACCGTAGTGTTTGCCTATTTGATAATCAACAGGCAGTCCATTGGGTACTTTAGGTCCTGTCATACGACCAAAACGCAATACCCATTCGTCTTGGTACCACTCACCTGCAACACCCCACCCAAAACCACGCGCATCCGCTGCATAGTCGAACGACGAGTAGGTCCAGTTGCCCCAGTTCATGAATTGTGTGCGAGGGTCTTTTGCATAGGCGTTGTCGTCAAACACGTCGAGAGTTGAGAAGTTGCCCGCAGTCAAAACAAACCGATGCTTATCTACAGTGCCAGCCATCTGATTGAAATCAGATTCAACTTTTTCAGTGCCGCCACCGTTGTTCCAAGTTTGACGCAAGAACAAGCGTTGTCGGTATAGCTTAGGGTCCGGACCACCTGCACGGGTGATCTCACCGTTTGTGAAACTGCCAAGACCAATCAAGTTGTTTGAGAACGGAACACCTGCAGCAATTTCTGGATTGAAGTACGCCTCACCACCCTCCCAAGTGCGCATGCCCCAATGCGCTGTCGTCGAGAAGGTGTACATCTTCTCGGATGTTGAGTAAAGACTGTTTACCGGATTGGGCGTATTGCCATTATTGAATTTTGCGTGTTTTTGCCAGTTGTAGGTAGTTTGGTATTTAGAGCTCGTGTCTTCATATTCAATAGCTTCTGCCGAACATACACTGGAAGAAAATAAATTGATCGCTATTGCTGTGAATTGGCCAGTGATTGTTGTTAGTTTTTTTATTGATTTCTTTTTCATGCGCTAACCCATACTCACATTTAAAGTAAAAGATCTTATTTTTTATTTATGACTAGACCATGAATGGATTTGAAAAATTCAAATTCAGATTCGATAAATTTCTTTTGTTAGCAGCATTTCAGCTGCGTCTTGCATTAAGCCTTTGACAAAGGGGGTAGCCAAGACCGCATCCACGATGCACATGACTGAATCAAACCAAGATAAACCGAATATCCACGTTAATCCATTCAGTCAGATGGGGGTGGTTCATCAGTCGCTTTCGATGGAATCATGAAAGCAAGATGATCAAGCAATCAATCAAGATGCGAGACATTATCCCAGCTCGATGGCACGTTGAAAAATGGTTTCCACTTGACCCGCAATTTCATCCCAGCCCAGGTGTTCCACGCTGGAACGGGTGAATTCTCTCGACTGCGCCAGTGTGGCGTTGTCTTGGGTGATCTCAAGTGCACGCTGAATGTAGGTTTGCGGTTCGTCACTGGGCACCAACCAACCATTTTTTCGGTCCTGGATGAATTCACCCGCCGCAGCGCAGTCAAAGGCCAATACCGGTGTCCCACACGACAGAGCTTCAAGCGTGACGTTGCCAAAAGTTTCAGTCAGGCTAGGGAAGAGTAGCAAATCGGCGCTTGCATAAAGTATGGCTAATTGATCGTGTGTGCACATGCCCACAAAAATTGCATCGGGGCATTTGGCCTCTGTGATGGCACGCATGGGGCCATCGCCCGCAAACACCATCTTGACTTTGCGGCCTTGTGCAATAAGTGTTTGATAGGTTTGGATGGTGAGGTTGAGGTTTTTTTCAGCTGCCAAGCGACTAGTGGATAACATCACCATGGTGTCTGGAGTGACTCCCCAACTTGCGCGCATGGCGTCACTGCGCTTGTTGGTGTGAAATAGTTTCGTGTCCACGCCCCTCGCTACCACCTTGAGGTTTTTGAAACCCATGGTTTCGAGTTGGTGCTTCATGGCCAACGTAGGCACCATGGTGAACGCGGTGCGGTTATGAAATTTACGCAAATAGGCCACAATGGGCTTGCTCAACCAGCCTACGCCATAGTGTTGGCAGTAGCTGTGAAAGTTGGTGCGGAAATCAGAAGTTACAGGCAGACGAAGAATCTGTGCCGCTTGAAGTGCAGACCAACTCAAAGGCCCTTCGGTGGCAATGTGGACTAAATCTGGACGGCGCGTGCTCCAAGCTTTGATGAGCGCCTTTTTGCTAGGCAAACCCAGCTTGAGTTGAGGGTATCTTGGGATAGGTAAGCCACGCAGCAACAGTTCAGACCACCCAACGTTTTCAACGCCTGCATCATGTTTGTCTTGGCGCGGACGAATCACCTGAATGGTGTGCTGGCGTTGGCCTAAGTGGTGGATGAGTTTGGAGAGGGTGACTGCCACACCATTGACTTCTGGTGGCCATGTTTCTGTCACAACTGCGATGCGTAAAAAACGTTGCGCAGGTTCGAAGTTTTCGACCAAAATAGGGGGCGTGCTTGATAAGTCCATACACTTATGATGGCTAATGAATTTAACAACTTGATGACAAATTGACGATCGACAAAAGAATTTCATCTAAATTTCTTTTTTTTGTCACCAAATTTTCACATGATGGAGACATCATCAGTTTGTCTTGCAACACATGAGGAACAGACGTGAAAAACTTTTTAGAAGAATTGCGCATTCAACGCTGGGATGACCACCGTTATTACCACCACTGCCGCATCAACCAGTCATTGCATTTGCTCAGCGCACTTTGTTTTTTGGTTTCCTACGCCTTGTTGTTTGTGAACCCTGCTTGGGCTGCTCTGTTGGCTTGGTTGGTGTCCATGACAGCGCGTCAGTCGGGACATTTCTTTTTTGAACCCCTCGGCTATGACCATGTGAACGAAGCCACCAACGATTTCAAAGAAGAAATCAAAGTGGGCTACAACCTGCGTCGCAAAGTGATTTTGCTGAGCATTTGGGTGTTGTTGCCTTTGGTGATTTACTACTTCCCAGGTTCATTCGATGTGGTTCCAACCCATGAAACATGGGTGGAGTTTTCAGAGGCCGTAGGCTACTCTTGGTTGGCTTTGGGTGTTGGCGGCTTGTTGTTCCGCACCATTCACCTGTGCTTCATCAAGGATGTGCAAACTGGCTTGGTGTGGATGAGCAAAATCGTCACCGATCCTTTCCATGATGTGTATTTGTATCACAAGGCACCGTTCCAGTTACTCCGTGGTCAGCGTTTTGATCAAGAGTTCTTGAACGCCAGCAACTGATCGCAGCGTCATCTATTCAAGGCGTTCAGGTTTTAGGACCTGAACGCCTTTTTACTTGATCGAAACAACATTTCTTTATCTAAATAAAGTTTCTTTCAAGATGCTGCGGCGAATTCCCTTGTTGGTCAACTCAGGTGAGTGCCACCACCAGCCGTCTTGCTTCATCTGCGTGGTGGCCGCCACAAATCGCTGCACCACGGCTTCAAAGTCAGCGTCGCTGTAGTTGAGGCTAAAGATCATGCGGCCTGTGCCCACCCAGCTCAATGCCAACCCTTGGACGCGCAGGTAGTACTGCAGCATCCAGTTGTAGCGGCTGGGTTGTGTGTAGAACAGCGTCCACACGCTGGACATGTTGGCGGCTTGCAGGGGGATCTCATTGGCCCTCATGGCGTCGTTGAACAACTTGCAACGTGCATTCCAGCGCTCGTCCAGTCCGTTGTAGATAGCCTCAATTTCTGGGGTTTCGATCTCGTCCAAGAAGGCCGACATCGCGCCCATCACCACGGGGTGCTCTTTGAATGTGCCGCGTGCAAAGCAAATGTCTGCGGGACGGTCGGGGTGGAAGCGGTGCATCCATTCCTTCTTGCCGCATACCACGCCCACGGGGAAGCCGCCACCCAGTGTTTTGCCGTAAGTGACCAAGTCGGCTTGCACGCCGAAATATTCTTGCGCACCTCCGGGAGCTAGACGGAAGCCTAAAAACACCTCGTCAAAAATCAACACCACGCCATTGTCGGTACAGGCTTGACGCAGCTTGTGCAGCCATGCGGTGTAAGCCGCACGGTCATAGCCCGCCTTGCGGCTGCTGTCGACCAAGGTGGAGTCGCCAGGGGCGTTGACGTTGGGGTGAATGGCTTGTAACGGGTTGACCAAGACGCAGGCAATGTTTTTACGCGTGCGAATGACCTCAAGGCTGCGCTCGCTCATGTCGCTCAGGGTGTATGTTTCGCGAGGGGGCATGGGGTTGCCCGGGCCAGGCTGCACGTCTTCCCACCAGCCGTGGTACGCGCCACAAAACCGCACCAAGTTTTTGCGTTTGGTGTGGTAGCGGGCCAAGCGCACGGCTTGCATCACGGCTTCGGTGCCCGACATGTGGAAGGACACCTCGTCCATGCCCGAGATCTTCTTGAGGCGTGCGGCGTTGCTGGCTACGCAGGGGTGGTACACGCCCAGCGTTGGGCCCAAGGCTTGTGTTTTGGCAAGGCCCTCGGCCATGGTTTTTTTGTAAAAGTCAGCACCAAACACGTTGACGCCATAGGAGCCGGTCAGGTCATAAAACGATTGACCATCCAAGTCGGTCACATGCACGCCGGAGGCCGATTGCAAGAAAGAGCCCACTTTGAGGTGCTCTTGCACCATGGGGCTGAACTGAAACGGAACACGGTAGGCTGCGATGAACTGCATGTCCGTGATGTCTTCACGGGCCGTTGCGCTGGCTTGAATGCTCAGGGGATGACGTGTTTTGAGCACCTCTGCAATCTTGAAAAAAGCGTCGCGGCGAAGATTTTGGACCTCAATGGGCGCGTTGTCACATTTAAAGAACACTTCTTCGTCAAAATGGTAGCCGGGCAATAAACGCGCCAGTCGTTTTGCCATGCGCGAGTGACCGGCCAGAGAAGGGTGCTTGGCCCGAGAGAGTTGAAGTCGTCGATAAATGGACGGCGTGAATGCTGCCAGAGCGCCCAAGCTCATCAAAGTGGTGTTCACAGTCAATTTCCTTGTGTTAGAGATGTTTCTGTTTTATTCAATTTAAGTGACAAAATGATGAAGATTCGCGATAAATTTCAAAATATCATGCTCCAAGAAGACCTAAATTTTTTAGTTACCAACCGCATTCCTCGAATCACCCTCACGCGATTCATGGGTTGGTGGAGTCAGTTGCGCAACCCTTTGATTGTGAAAGCATCCATTGCAGTCTGGCGCTGGTTCACAGATTTGGATTTGACGGAGTCTAAGCAACAAAAGTTCGATACGCTGCATGCGTGCTTCACCCGTGAGTTGCAGCCCGGTCTGCGCCCCATTGACCCCAACCCCGCCGTGATGAGCTCGCCTTGCGACTGTATCGTGGGTGCGTGTGGCGAGATTCGCGATGGCATGGTGTTTCAGGCCAAAGGCTTTCCTTACACCCTAGTCAGTTTGCTCAGCTCGTCCGATTTGGTGCAGCATTGGCCCAGCGCATTAGAGGGCGGCACGTTTGTCACCATGCGTTTGACCAGCAGCATGTACCACCGCTTCCATGCGCCTTGCGATGCGCACCTCAGCCATGTGACCTACATTTCAGGCGACACCTGGAACGTCAACCCCATTGCCCTGGCCCGTGTGAAAGAGTTGTTTTGCAAAAACGAGCGTGCTGTGTTGCAAATGAAAACTACCGACGGCACGCCATTTTTGATCGTGCCCGTGGCCGCCGTGCTGGTGGCCAGCATGCGTTTTCATGCCGTCGATGTGCTGCTGAACCTGCGCTACAAAGGCCCTAACGACATCCCTTGCAATGCTGATTACAGCAAGGGCCAAGAGATGGGCTGGTTTGAGCATGGTTCCACCATTTTGGTGTTTGTGCCACCGGGTTACGCCTTGGCTGAAGGCATTGAAAACGGCAAGCGCATCCGCATGGGCGAGGCGCTGTTGGTGAAGACTTAAGTGAGCCTCCGCACATTTAATTGTTGAATGTCACCAAAGGTTCACCGTAGGCGTTCATCCTTAGGGCTGCAGCAATCCGCTGCAATCTACATGGAGCTTTTTCAATGACCAATGAGCACGACCTTGATCCTGAAATCCACGAAGATGAAGAGGAATACGAGTCCTTGGCTGACTACCACCGCATTGCAGCCTTGCACTATTCACAGGCCGCCAAGCACCATTCATTGGCTGCTGATGCAGATGACCAAGGCCACGAAGAGTCCCGCAACTCACACGTGTTTTTGGCCTATCGCCACAAGCTCGTGGCCAATCAGTACGCTGAGATGGCTGTGATTGAAAGCGATGAGTTGACGGATGACGATTCAGAAGAAATTGAAGCTGCCTGATTGAATCGACACAGCGAGTATGAGTTGATGGGAAGTGTCCTGATGGATTCTTCCCATTTTTGTTCAGTGTGCCGCTTCAGCCAAGCGGGTTTGGTAGTGGTTTAGTCCTGGCACTTGCTTGTCTTGCACCTTTGCCAAGTCGTCATAGCGCCTTAGACGCACTGCTTCTTCTGCATAAGGCTGTGAAATGAATGTGTGGGCTTGCGCCTCATCAAACACGCCGCCTTGTTGCACTAGGCTTTGCTTGGAGGCAATGGATAAATCACCCCAATATCCAGGGTCGATCAAACACAAATAGCGTTTGGCATCCACATGCATGCGAATGGGCTCCAGCACAGCGTCGGGAAACAGTGCACGCAAGAAGGGCAACGCAATGAACTGGTGCAAATCGTCCTTGGTGGCGTCGTGCTCGACCATGCCTTCGCGTTCGGCAGCGAGCAGATGACCCAAGTCGTGTAGCAAGCAGGCCACGATAGTCGCCGAGGTTTCGCCAGCTTGCTCAGCTAAATGGGCGCATTGCAGCGCATGCTCGAGCTGGCTTATGGCTTCAAGGCCGTATTGAGTTTGGCCACGGCGCAGCAGCAGGTCTTGGACTTCTTGCAAGGTCAATGACATGAATCACCTCATACAAAATTTTGACGAATACGCGCTGACACCAAATCGATGATGCTCACGCTCAAGATGATGATCAACATCACTGCTCCGGTTTCGGCGTATTGGAATCCGCGGATGATTTCCCACAGCACCACGCCAATGCCGCCTGCACCAACCATGCCCACCACAGAGGCAGAACGCACATTTGATTCAAAACGGTAGAGCGTGAAGGAAATCCACAGCGGTATGACTTGCGGAATCACGCCATACACAATTTCGTGCATGGCCGATGCGCCGGTGGAACGGATGCCTTCCACAGGTTGAGGATCAATGGCTTCGACCGCCTCAGAAAACAGTTTGGCTAAAATGCCTGAGGTGTGAATCCACAAAGCCAGTACACCCGCAAACGGGCCTAACCCCACAGCCACTACAAACAGCATGGCAAACACCATTTCGTTGATGGCACGGAACGCATCCATCAATCGCCGAACAGGTTGATAAACCCACCAAGGCACGATGTTCGAGGAGGCTAGCAAGGCCATGGGCACGGCAGTGATGACAGCCAATGCGGTGCCCCATAAAGCGATTTGCAGGGTCACCACCATTTCGTCCACGTAGATTCGCCATTGTCGGAAATTCGGCGGGAAAAAGTCTGCTGCATAAGTGGCCATGTTCCCAGAGTCTCGGAACAACTCAGCGGGGCGCATGTCTGCGCCTTGCCACGAGGAGGCTAACAGCACGAGAATGAATCCCCAAGTTATATACCAAGTCAGGCTTCGCTTCGTAACAGCTGTGTGAGCCAGTGCGTGTAATTGGTGAGCATTAGGGGGCATAGGTGCTTCATTCAAAGTAAGTCCGGCTTCTTCTTGCACTGGCAGTGCAGGAAGAAGCCGGACGATTTATCGAATCAGTAAAATTACTTCAATGCAGCCAATTTCTGGTCAATGTCGGCCAATTTTGTTTTCTTCTCAGCGTCCGACAAGGTGGTATCAGCGTCGATTTTGTTCCGCTGAGCGAACAGGTCCAACTGGCGGATGGGCTTGAGTTGGTCATTGGTGGACACTTTGAAGCCAGACAGCTTGGAGATCTTCATGACGATCTCTTTTTCGCGTGGGTCAGTTTTGGCGTAGTTGTAGAAAAAGGTCTTGATCTTGGCCTTGGTCG
>CAJBHE010000145.1 GCA_903952885.1 uncultured Burkholderiales bacterium | reverse complement strand
TTGGCTGGGGATGGGCTCCCGGCACTTGCCAAACCTGGTGGGGTGGCGGCTATGGCGGGGGCGGTTATGGTGGCGGCGGTCGCGAAGGCGGCGGAGGTTACGGTGGTGGCGGCGGTCGTCGTGAAGGTGGCGGCGGCCGCGGCGAGGGTGGTGGTCGTGGTGGTTTCGGTGGCGGTAACAGCTATTGATCGCCCCGTATCACGCGACATCAAAAGGCTCCCTCGGGAGCCTTTTTCATGGTTTGTTTTTGTCTTGGCGGGGCAGCAAGGTGCCACGCACACGGCCCGTGAGCTGAATGACCCGGTCCAAATTGTCATAGGCCAGACCATCACCCGTGAAGCGATCTCCCGCACCCCGCACCAATACAACGGGTAAATGTGACCGCACTTCTTCGGTGTTGGCAAACATGTGCAAAAAATCGCTTTGAAGCTCTGTGCGCGGCAATGTCACGCCTTGCTTGTTGGTCATAGGTTCACGCACGACCACCGCCTTGTCAAACAACTGTGCTTCTGAGCCGTCTGCGTTGATCAAACCGCGCTTAGCAACTGCCGTGGTAAGGCGGCCATCTTCATTAAGTATGCGGATGCGCGGCTCATCAATCTCTAAGGTGTCCGTGTCGGGAAAATGCCGCCCCTCCGTGCCCACCACCTCGCTTTTGAGCCGGCCATCAGCCCCGAAGACCTTGACTGTGAAATCATGCATGTAATAGTCAGGCACATGACGTGGCGGCCGCTCAGATAACGCCTCTGTCGCCACAGGGGCGTTGCGCACTAACCAATACGTGGTCATGGCCATCAGTCCCATCAAGACGATAGGCAAATAAGCGGCAAAACGGTCCGCCCATCGACGCAACCGTAACCACATCGACACGCCCGAGGTTGCGCTCATACCAAGTAGCTTTGTAAAAGTGCGGCATAACGACCGCTGGCCACCAGCAACAAATCGCAAAACTCTCGAGCAGCACCGTGGCCGCCTTCGCGCTCGGTCACGAAGTGTGCAATGGCCTTGACTTCAATATGTGCGTTGCTGGGTGCACAGGCAAATGCAGCCCGTGTCATCACGGCCATGTCGGGCCAGTCGTCGCCCATGTGTGCGGCTTGCGACCAGTCGAGCCCCAACTCGTTGAGGATTTCTTGTGCTGCGGGGGCTTTGTCTTCAGTGCCATAGCGCACATGGCTGATGCCGAGCGCTTGGAGGCGTGTGCGCAATGGCGCACTGTCACGCCCGGTAATGACGGCGGGGGTGATGCCCGCTTTTTGCAACATTTTCAAGCCGTGGCCATCGAGTGTGGAAAAACGTTTGATAGTTTCACCGCTCTCTGTGAACAGCAAGCCACCATCTGTGAGCACGCCGTCCACATCAAAGAAAGCCACACGCACGCCTTGTGCTTTAAGTAGCAAAGCGGGATCAATGTTCAAAGCGGGCGTGCGCATCAAATAACCTTCGCACGCATTAAGTCGTTGGTGTTGATCGCACCACACAAGGTGCCTTGTTGGTCCACCACGAGCACGCTGGTGATGCGGTACAGCTCCATCAGCTCGGCCGCTTCGGCAGCCAAGGCGCTGGCACGTACGGTGCGGGGATTGGGATGCATGACCTGTTGTGCCCTGAGTTGGCGTAGGTCCGTGCCGGTTTCGACCAAGCGGCGCAAATCACCGTCCGTGAAAATACCTAACACCTTTTGGTTGGCGTCTACGATGGCCGATGCACCCAAACCTTTGGCGCTCATTTCACGCATCAAGTCGCTGAAGCTGGATGTGGGCAACACACTGGGCACCTCATTGCCGCTGCGCATCACATCGCTCACATGCGTCAACAAGCGGCGGCCCAAAGATCCCCCTGGGTGTGAGCGCGCAAAGTCTTCGGCCTTGAAACCTCGCGCATCCAACAAGGCAACAGCCAAGGCGTCGCCCATCGCCATTTGCGCGGTGGTACTGGCCGTGGGGGCCAAGTTAAGAGGGCAGGCCTCTTTGAGCACGCCGGTGTTGAGCACGATGTCCGCGTGGCTAGCCAGTGTGGATTGCGCACCGCCAGTGAGTGCAACCAAAGGCACGCCTTGACGCTTGAGAACCGGCAAGATGGCCGCAAGTTCATCGCTCTCGCCGCTATTGGATATGGCAATGACCAGATCGGTGTCTTTGACCATGCCAAGGTCGCCGTGGCTGGCTTCAGCAGGATGCACAAACATGGCAGGCGTACCAGTAGAGGCAAGTGTGGCCGTGATCTTGCGCCCCACATGGCCGCTCTTGCCCATGCCCATCACCACCACGCGACCGGTAACTTTGAGGATGGCATTCACCGCTTGAACAAAACTGGGTGACAGTCCATTGCGGAGGTGACGCACGGCGTCGGCTTCGATCTCTAGGGTGTCGTGTGCCAGTTGCAAAATGCGCTGGTCGTCCACCGGCACAGCAAGGCTGGCGGTGTGGGCGTGGTCTTGGGTCATGTGGTCATTTTATCTGTGGGGTAAGCCTATTTGCCAATGCAAAAGCTAGAGAAGATGACTCCCAGCAAATCGTCCGACGAAAACTCGCCCGTGATGGTGTTGAGCGCGTTTTGGCTCAGGCGCAGCTCTTCTGCCAACAGATCTAGCGCCGGCAATTGGGTTTGCAAACAGGCATTGGCTTGCATCAAATGTGTGTCGACTTCATGCAGTGCCTGAACATGACGCTCGCGGGCCATGAACATACCTTCTGCACTGCCGCCTTGCCAGCCCACCACTTGCAACAGCTGATGACGCAAAGCGGGTAAGCCGTCACCTGTTTTGGCAGACAAGGTGATGTGTTTTGATTCACTGGTGCTCGCGTCAACCGGTGTGGCGTTTTCAGCAAACTTGGTTGTTGTTGCTTGCATGTTGGTTGCATCGGCCTTGTTCCACAGATGCAACACAGGCACATGGTTGCTGAGCTTTTCTTTCAAGTTGTGAGCTATCTGTGCATCGGCTGCGATATATGCAGCATCGGCCTGACGTGTGAGGTCGTGCAAAAAGAGCACTGCATCAGCTTGACCAATTTGGTCCCAAGCGCGGGCAATGCCGATGCGCTCGACCTCGTCCACATCGGGGTGTTCGCGCAAGCCTGCCGTGTCGATCACATGCAGGGGTACGCCTTCGATTTGAATGGTTTGTTGCACCACATCCCGTGTGGTGCCAGCGATGGGCGTCACGATGGCGAGCTCTGCACCTGCCAATGCATTAAGCAACGAGCTTTTCCCAGCGTTGGGCTGGCCCGCAATAACCACGCGAATGCCTTCGCGCAACAACGCACCTTGCTTGGTTTGCGCCATTACGCGCAAGAGGTTTTGTTGCAAGCGGTCAAGCTGGCCTTGCAAGTCGGCTTGCTTTAAAAAGTCGATATCTTCTTCAGGAAAATCCAAAGTTGCTTCCACCAGCATGCGCAGGTGAATCAGCGCATCGCGCAGTTGTTGTATTTCATTCGAGAACGCACCAGCGAGCGAACGACTAGCGCCGCGGGCCGCAGCTTCGGTACTCGCATCAATCAAATCGGCCACGGCTTCAGCCTGCGCAAGATCGAGCTTTTGGTTCAAGAATGCACGTTGTGTGAACTCGCCCGGTTGAGCCAAGCGCAACCCACTGAGCAGCGGCTTCTGGTGTTCATTCAAAGCCGCCGCCACGCGCAAGCAACGCGCAACGATTAGCTGCAACACCACAGGTCCGCCGTGGGCTTGTAGCTCCAACACATCTTCGCCGGTGTAGCTGTAGGGGTTTGGAAAGTGCAGGGCTAACACATGGTCAATCGGTGTACCCGTCTCGTCTGGCAACGGTAGATAAGTGGCCTCGCGCGGTTTAAGCACACGACCACATAAGGCCAGCACCAACGCTTCTAAGTTTTTACCACTCACGCGTACGATGCCAACAGCACCCCGACCGGGTGCTGTTGCAATGGCAATGATTGGGGCGTCGTGTTGTATAAGCATATAGAGATTGTCCAGAAAAAAACCCGCCATCTTGACGGTGGCGGGTTTTGTATTGACCAAATTTCTAATTTAGAACTTAGGCAAATTGAACTGTGGCGGCACGCCCATGCGCACGTTTATGAGCCATTGTTGCGCAATTGACAACACGTTATTCGTGATCCAGTAGAGCACCAAACCGGCAGGGAAGAAAAAAAACATCACGCTAAAAGCCAGAGGCATGATCCACATCATCTTAGCTTGCATCGGGTCAGGTGGCGCTGGGTTCAATGCGGTTTGTAGCATGGTGGTGAGCGTCATGAACAAGGGCAAGATAAAGAATGGATCAGGTGCAGATAGGTCATGGATCCAACCCACCCAAGGTGCATTGCGAATTTCAACTGTCGACAACAACACCCAGTACAAGGCGATAAAGACGGGGATTTGTAACGCTATAGGAACACAACCACCCATGGGGTTGACCTTTTCTTCGCGATAAATTTTCATCATCTCTGTTTGCATTTGTTGCGGATTGTCTTTGAGACGTTCTCGCATTTCCATGATTTTTGGATTGATGGCTTTCATCTTGGCCATGCTTTGATAAGCATGAGCATTGAGCCAATAGAAGGCCGCTTTGAGCAACACCACCAAAGCCACAATTGACCAGCCCCAGTTACCCAAAATCTTAAACAGTTGATCGAGCAACCAAAACAATGGTTTAGCTAAGATAGTCAACCAACCATAGTCTTTGACCAGTTCCAAGCCCGGGTAAAGGGCTTCGAGTTTTTTCTCTTCTTGCGGCCCCGCATATAAAGTAGCGGCAATACTCTTTACTTGACCAGCTTTGATTGTTTCCAGAGGTGAAATAGCTGTCACACGATAACAGCAATCAGATAGGTTTGAGCCGATATCAACGGCATCAATAGAGATGTCGCGAGTCATGCCATCCGGCAAAATCCAAGCGCTGAAAAAGTAATGCTGAACCATGGCGATATAGCCAGTGGTGGACTGCTTTTCAACATCTACTTTTTTCTTTTTGATATCCGCAAACTCTACTTTTTGATACTTCTTAGCTTCCGTGTAAATGGCAGGGCCAGTGAAGGTGGAATAAAAAGATGATTCGCCAGCAGGCTTGTTCCCGTCACGCACCAGTTGGAAATACAGCTGAGGTGCTACATCTTGAGTACCACTGTTCATTATCTCGTGCTTCACAGATATGTCGTAAGCACCGCGTTTGACGGTATAGGTTTTGATTAATTTCACACCGCCCAATGCAGCAGA
>CAJBHE010000144.1 GCA_903952885.1 uncultured Burkholderiales bacterium | reverse complement strand
CGCGCCTTGATGGCTCGTAAAAAAATGACGCCACAAGTGCAACAAGAAGCCAATGCCATGTTTGAAAGCATTGCTGGTGTTCGTGGCTTTTACGAACAACTCTCCCTTGAGGAGCTGGGCCGCAAAGTAACCACGCCCGCACGCCCACCCGCCCCCACCGCCGAAGAAATGGACGTGGCCCGCCGTAACCCATCGCTGCAACGCGCGCTCTATGCCATTGGCATGGGCCTTCGCTCTGAGGGCGTACGCGAATGGAACTACGCCACCAACCTGGTGGATGCCCAAGGCAAAGCCGGCATGATGAGCGACCGTGAACTGCTGGCAGCTGCCCAACACGCCTGCGACAACCAAGTGTGGGACCGCTGCATCAACACCAGCGAACGCACACGTTCGGTCATTGACCATGAGCAGCGCTTCCCCATGCCGCACAAAGACGCGGTCATTGCACGCGCCAGAACCATCAACCTTGACCCTGCTTACGTGTACGGCCTGATTCGCCAAGAAAGCCGCTTTGTCACCGACGCACGCTCGGGCGTGGGTGCCTCGGGCCTCATGCAAGTCATGCCAGCTACCGCCAAATGGACGGCTCGCAAAATTGGATTGACCAGTTTCACGCCAGACCAAATCACCGACCGCGACATCAACATTGCCATTGGCACAGGCTACTTGAAACTCGTGCTCGACAGCTTTGAAGGCTCCATGCCTCTGGCCGCAGGCGCTTACAACGCAGGCCCCAGCCGCTCACGCCGTTGGCGTGCGCCCAACGACGGTACAGGCCCCGTGCTGGAAGGCGCGATCTGGGCCGAGAACATACCTTTTCACGAAACTCGTGATTACGTCAAAAAAGTGCTGTCCAACACGACCAACTATGCGGCACTGATCACGGGTCAACCCCAGTCTCTTAAGGTCAAGCTGGGACTGGTGGGGCCACGCGATACAGCTGCGCCGGCGGAAAATTTAGAGTTGCCGTAAATTTTCAATTCCGCGACTAAGCAATAACCCTAGGTACTCATAGGGGATTAGGGTAATCCCTATACTGGAACCTTATCAAGTCTGACAACGACCACTTAAGGAATGCTATGACCACCTTCGTCAACATCAGTCACCCGACACAGCACCGCGGCGTCGCCCGCTTCGAGCGCGCATTTGCCACTCTCGAACAGCTCTTGCAGCGTCTGCAACAAGAAAGCACTTACGCAGTTTTGTTGGTCATGTTTGGCGCGTTAAGCCTCTTCGCAGCCCTTTATGACATTGCGGATGCTTCCCAAGAAGGTCACGAGCTTGGCGCATGGGTGGTGCTCTGGGCAGCTGTGTTGGCCGTCTTGGCCGTTTTTGCCAAATACTGCAAGCGTCAATTTGTGGCGTGGCTCAAAGCCGACCGCGAAGCCCGTATGTGGGATAGTGCCATGACCGATTACCGCATCATGGCCGATATTCGCTGCGCCCAAGACCGCAGCCAATAAAGAGCCAAAAACCTGGCGCTTAGCGCCAGTCTTTTGAAAAGCACCGCTTTGCCGGTGCTTTTTTCATGCCTGCAGGACTTGAAAACGCCAGAGTTACCCTAAAATTAGCACTCAATGGCGGGGAGTGCTAACAGCAACCCACCAGTGGCTTTTTCGTGCGAACACTTGGTGTTCGCTTTGTTTTCAAACCCTTAGCTCTTATTTGGAGATGCAATGAAACTTCGTCCTCTCGGCGACCGCGTGATCGTGAAACGTATCGACAGCGAAACCAAAACCGCCTCTGGCATCGTGATCCCTGACTCAGCTGCTGAAAAGCCTGATCAAGGTGAAGTTCTGGCCGTTGGCCCAGGCAAGACCAATGACAAAGGCGAGATCAAAGCCTTGTCAGTGAAAGTCGGCGACCGCGTGTTGTTCGGCAAGTACAGCGGCCAAACCGTCAAGGTGGCTGGTGACGAGTTGCTCGTCATGAAAGAAGAAGACCTGTTCGCGGTCGTCGAGTAATTAACTTAATTCAGGAGCTACAAAAATGGCAGCAAAAGACGTAATTTTCGGCGGCGAAGCCCGCGCACGCATGGTTGAAGGCGTGAACATTTTGGCCAACGCGGTCAAAGTGACTCTGGGCCCTAAGGGTCGTAACGTGGTGCTGGAGCGCTCGTTCGGCGCACCCACCGTGACCAAGGACGGTGTGTCTGTGGCCAAAGAAATCGAACTCAAAGACAAGTTGCAAAACATGGGCGCACAGATGGTCAAGGAAGTTGCTTCCAAGACGTCTGACAACGCAGGTGACGGCACGACAACCGCTACCGTGTTGGCTCAAGCCATCGTGCACGAAGGCATGAAGTACGTGGCCGCTGGCATGAACCCCATGGACCTGAAGCGCGGCATCGACAAAGCTGTTCACGCTTTGATCGAAGAGTTGAAGAAAGCCACCAAGGCCACGACAACGACCAAAGAAATCGCTCAGGTGGGTTCTATCTCTGCCAACAGCGACCACAGCATTGGCGAAATCATCGCTAACGCCATGGAAAAAGTGGGCAAAGAAGGCGTGATCACTGTGGAAGACGGCAAGTCTTTGAACAACGAACTCGACGTTGTGGAAGGCATGCAATTCGACCGCGGCTACCTGTCTCCTTACTTCATCAACAGCCCAGAAAAGCAAGCTGCTTTGTTGGACAACCCATTCGTGTTGTTGTTTGACAAGAAGATCAGCAACATCCGCGACTTGTTGCCTACATTGGAAGCCGTCGCAAAAGCTGGCCGTCCTTTGTTGATCATTGCTGAAGAAGTCGAAGGCGAAGCCTTGGCTACTTTGGTGGTGAACACCATCCGTGGCATCTTGAAGGTTGTGGCTGTCAAGGCTCCAGGCTTTGGCGATCGTCGCAAAGCCATGTTGGAAGACATCGCCATCTTGACCGGCGGCAAAGTGATTGCCGAAGAAGTTGGCTTGACACTCGAAAAAGTGACTTTGGCCGATCTGGGCCAAGCCAAGCGCATCGAAGTGGGCAAAGAAAACACCATCATCATCGACGGTGCAGGTGCTGCACAAGACATCGAAGCCCGCGTCAAACAAGTGCGCGTGCAAATCGAAGAAGCCACTTCTGACTACGACCGCGAAAAACTGCAAGAGCGCGTGGCCAAGTTGGCTGGCGGTGTTGCCGTGATCAAGGTTGGCGCTGCCACCGAAGTCGAAATGAAAGAAAAGAAAGCCCGTGTCGAAGACGCACTGCACGCAACCCGCGCAGCTGTGGAAGAAGGCATTGTTCCTGGCGGTGGCGTTGCTCTGATCCGTACCCGCGCAGCGGTTG
>CAJBHE010000143.1 GCA_903952885.1 uncultured Burkholderiales bacterium | reverse complement strand
TCTCCATGCTTGTCTTCATCGATGTGGTGGCTTCGAGCTGAGAGAACTGTGCCAACTGCGCCACGAAGGCTTCGTTTTTCACAGGGTCTGTTGGGTCTTGATTTTTGAGCTGTGTGGTGAACAGCGTCAAAAACTCAGACTGCCCCATCGTTGTTTTTTGCGGACTCGCTGCTTGTTGAGCTTGGTATTGCGCTGTAGTCGCAATATTGCTTGGCAGCGAACTGAGACTAGATGTTGTATCAATGGCCATTTATGACTCCTATGTAGCTTGATCAGCTCTTTGTAATTTCAAGTGTGCGCATCATCAATTGACGTGCGGTGTTCACCACTTCGACGTTGTTTTGATACGAGCGAGAGGCAGCCATCATGTCGACCATCTCCGACATTTCATTCACGTTGGAGTGAAAGACGTAGCCTTCTTTGTCGGCCAAGGGGTTGCCTGGCTCCCACGTTTTGCGAATGGGAGCGGGATCGTTGACGATGCGGTCGACCTTGACACCACCGATGAATTGAGCGCCGGCATGGGTCATTTCTTCTTGCATCAAAGCTTTGAAGAGTGGGCGACGGCCACGGTAGGCTTCTTCTTCAGAGCCCGCCACTGAGTTGGCGTTGGCCAAGTTAGAGGCGGTGGTGTTCATGCGCACGGCTTGCGCGTTCAGCGCGGTGCCTGCAATACCAAAGACGTTATCGAGTTGCATGATGTATTACTCTCCGCGCATGGCTTTACGCAAGCCGCCAATGCGGTTTTGCAAGAACTGCAAGGTGGCTTGGTAGTCACCGGCGGCCTTACCGTATTGGGCTTGTTCGACGTTCATCTCAACGGTGTTGCCATCGAATGAGCTGTTAAAGGGGGTGCGATAGCGCATGCCGTTGTCTGGTGCTTCTTGCAGACCGGCGTAGTGCTTCTCATTGGTAGCTGTCAGATACTCAGTCTTGGCTTCTTTGAGCATGGCCTTGAAATCGACGTCTTGCGCTTTGTAATTGGGCGTGTCGGCGTTGGCGATGTTGCGCGCCAACACTTCCATGCGTTGGCTTCTCACGCCGAGCGCACGCTCATGTATTCCGAAAGCAGATGAAAAAACGTCCATCACAAGACTCCTGTTTATTGACACATAGCCTCAAGTTGTGAGACCTCGTGTCGATTTATGCAAGAGCCGTGCCACGGCGGTTTTGACGGAATGAGCGGCAATTGTTTGCCGCTGCACTTGGTTTAGCGAACTTCCGACACCGCAGCTTGTGCCGCATAGGCACTCAAACGAGCTGCCTGCATGGAGGGGCGTTGCGCCACTTCCGTACCCAAACGTTCATTGGCGTTTTGATGCAAACCCGCCAAGATGGAATTGCGCGTGATGGGCGCACGCATGTCGCGGTTCACATGCAAGTAAGCCGCTTGTTGACCTGGAATGTTCAAAGCAGCGTTAGGTCGCGTTTCATTTCGCGCCGCTGGGGTGAGCACTGTTAAATAAAGATCATCTAACCCTACTGGACCAAAGTTTTTGAGGCCCGTGTCGTCAAAATACTTACCCACCATGTCGAGCTGCTGCAACACGCTATGTCCCAAAATGGCTTTGGGGTTGGCACCAAAGCCCGCACTGGCAGCACCGCGATCTGGCCCATCACAAAACTGGATGATGCCGTGACAACGGCTGTTGGAGGCTTTGGGATTCATGCCATCGCTCTCCATCAAGGTGAGGCGGGCAAAGTCATCGGGGGCAAAGCGGTGGTCTTGCGAGAGCTGAACAATTTTGTTCATCACGGCTTGTTTGTCTTGCGCAGGGATGAAGCCTTTTTCAATGGCGCGGTCGATGGTTTTTTCGAGCACCACGTTGCCACTGCGGTCTGAGCGTGTGAGCAACTGAACTTGGGCCGTGCCCGCCAAAGCGTTGTTGCCCATAGCGGTGTTGGTGCTGAGTGTGTTGACGTTGGCCGCAGGTGTGACCGCGGGCGACATGGAAGCTGCAACTGCAGCTTTATTGGCAGCAATCGCTTGATTCACTGCTTGTGCTTGTTGCAAAGAAAAATTGAGGCTGTCCAAATCTAACTTCTGACCCGGGTGAATCATGTTGGGGTTGGCAATGTTGTTCGAACGCGCCACGGTTTGCGCCAAGCGCATGGCTTCGTTGTTCGAAATATTGACGCCGCGCGAGGCCATTTGCTCGCGCACGATGCCCGTCAAAGTTTGACCTGAACGCACCGAGGTGCTCCACGCAGCCGTGCTGCCCTCGGGTGCAAGCGCGCCAGATTGGCTGGCACTGGCCATCGCACGCGTGAACGCGGGTGCGGTGCGGGCGTACGCCAACGGGCTCCGGGGCAGCTTTGGGCTAGCGGAGGCGTCGGTGGTGATCACCTGAGGGTTGAGAGACGGGTCGAGTCGCATGGAAGGCTCCGTTTAATCGGTCCGTAAAAAAGTTGGCTTCGTTCTTGCATGAAGGCTTGGGTCTGAACCAATGTCAAAACATCCACACCTACCCGAATGACCATGCAAATGTTGTGCCTAAAAAATGCCGACACCCATCGCTCAAAGCGCTGGGTCTTGTGGCTGGCTGCATGCCTGCTAAGCCAGTCACAGCTTGGGTTTTCGGCTGATTTGGTAGCGACAGACACGGCCTTTGAAGTGATGCAAAAACAAGCCCAGCAGTGGGCTGCAACCCAC
>CAJBHE010000142.1 GCA_903952885.1 uncultured Burkholderiales bacterium | reverse complement strand
TTTGCAGGCTTGCCACTCGGTCATGAGTTCACCTCTTTGGTTTTGGCCCTGTTGTGGACCGGCGGCCACCCACCCAAGGTGGAACAAGACGTGATTGACAGCATCAAAGGCCTGGAAGGCGACTTCAACTTTGAGGTCTACATGTCTTTGAGCTGCCACAACTGCCCAGACGTCGTGCAAGCGCTCTCGCTCATGGCCATCGTCAACCCCAATGTCAAGACCGTGGTGATCGAAGGCGGCGCGTTCCAGAAAGAAGTCGAAGAACGCCAAATCATGGCTGTGCCCATGGTGTTCTTGAACGGTCAAGTGTTTGGTTCAGGCCGCATGAGCGTAGAAGAAATCGTCGCCAAGCTCGATACCAACGCTGCCGCCCGTGATGCGGTGAAGATGAGCGAGAAAGCCCCTTACGACGTCTTGATCGTGGGTGGTGGCCCAGCTGGTGCAGCAGCCGCTGTGTATGCCGCTCGCAAAGGCATTCGCGTGGGCATTGCGGCTGAGCGTTTTGGCGGTCAGTTGAACGACACCATGTCGATTGAAAACTACATCTCGGTGCTCGAGACCAACGGCCCCAAACTTGCCGCTGACTTGGAAGCACAAGTGCACCACTACGGCGTGGACATCATGGCCATGCAACGCGCCAGCAAAATTGTGTCTGCCGAACAAACCGGCGGCATGACCGAAGTGCACTTGGAAAACGGCGGCGTGCTCAAAGCCAAGAGCGTCATCTTGTCCACCGGTGCACGTTGGCGCAATGTGAACGTGCCCGGCGAAGCCGAGTACAAAAACAAAGGCGTGGCCTACTGCCCACACTGCGATGGCCCCTTGTTCAAAGGCAAGCGCGTGTCCGTCATTGGCGGCGGTAACTCAGGCGTAGAAGCCGCCATTGACTTGGCTGGCCTCGTCGAGCACGTGACCTTGATTGAATTTGCCGACCAGCTCAAAGCCGATGCCGTGTTGGTGAACAAGCTCAAGAGCTTGCCCAACGTGACCATCCATGCCAACGCTCAAACCACCGAAATCACTGGCGAAGGCGGCAAGGTCAATGGCCTGAGCTACAAAGACCGCGCAACTGAAACTGTGCACCACATTGAGCTGGAAGGCGTGTTTGTGCAAATCGGTTTGATCCCGAACACAGAGTTCTTGAAAGGCAGCATGGAGCTGAGCAAGTTTGGCGAAATCGTGATCGATGCCAAAGGCCACACCAGCATGCCAGGCGTGTTTGCTGCGGGTGACTGCACCACCGTGCCCTACAAGCAAATCATCATTGCGGCAGGCGAAGGCTCAAAGGCCGCTTTGTCCGCGTTTGATTACTTGATTCGCCAATAAGTTGCATCTGATCTGGGGAGCCCAACGTGTGTCTAGGCGTTGGGCTTTTTTCTTGAGATTTAGCGAGAAGCCTCAGACGCTGCTGGCTTGATCGTCAGCAGCTCTGGATCCACTTGGTTTTCAACGCGGTGCGGCTCTTGCACTGGCTTAGGGCCAAGGCCTAAGAAACGCAAGCCACCATCGTTCCACAACCAAAACAACAGGTTGATCGCGGCCAGGGCGTAAACCACGTTACGCAACAAGAATTTCGATTTCATAAACACCACCTTCGTTTGTTGAATTGGCACTAAACCGGCCGCACGCTCACCTCTGAGCTGCTGATGGCCTCTTGGCCTTGCTCGGTGTCCACCAGCATCGCGCCGGTTACATCCACACCCCTTGCCACGCCGTGACGGCCATCGCTCAGGGTGACGTTCAAGTTGCTCAGTGCATCGCGGGCATTGAAAGCATTTTGCAGTGGCGCAAAGCCTGTGCGCTCAAACGCCAGCAAGGTGGCCAGCAAAGGATCTGCCACCTTCATCAAGGCTTCGGGTGCGGTGATGCCGCTTTGCAGGTCTTGCAGGCCCAATGGCGCTGTGGACAAGCCATCGGCCACAGGCGGGGCAATGTTGATGCCTACGCCCACCACACAATATCGCCCCTCTTTGCTACCGTAGCTCATGCCCGTAGGCAAAGCCGTCTCGATCAAGATGCCCGCCAATTTTCCCCAGCCCGTGGGGGTATCAGGGCGCTTCACCCACAAATCGTTGGGCCACTTCAGTCGCACGCCTAATTCGCCCTGCGGGTCTAGGCTGCGCGCCAGCGACAGGCCTACGGCCAAGGACAGCCCCGACCAATCCGCAGGCTTAAGCGTCAAGCCCAAAGAGAAGGTAAGGGCGTGGCCCACTTCGCCGTGCCACGGGCGACCTAGGCGGCCACGGCCAGCGGTTTGGGTTTCGGCCACCAGCAGCACAGGTTCGGTTTGGCCAGCACGTGCGCGGCGCATCAGCTCGGTGTTGGTGGAATCAATCTCTGGCAGCACCTCGACCGTCAAGCCGGGCTGCAAATCAACCATCGCAAGCCACAGGTCTTCAGCGGGCCAGATCATGCGGCTCAGGCCTTTTTAGACTTGGCCTTGTCGGCTTTCTTAACCGACTGCTTTTTGTCGTCTTTGCCTGGCTTGCTTTTTGGCTTTTCTGACTGCTTTGCCTTGGACTTGTCGTCCTTTGGAAATTCAGACGTAGACGACAACAAAGTGCCACGGCACTTTTTAGCGCCGCACCAACAGGGGTATTCCAGCTTGAGCTCTTTGGTCATCGGTGCGTCGATGACCAATCCATAGTCGTAATTCAGCTCTTCGCCGGCCTTGATGTCGCGGATAGCTTTAATGAACACGTGGCCGTTTTCTTCATCGGGCTCACAACTGGGCTTGCACGAGTGGTTGATCCAACGTGACGAGTTGCCGCCGTACTTGGCGTCGATCACATGCTTTTCATCAATGTGAAAGTAAAACGTGTGGT
>CAJBHE010000141.1 GCA_903952885.1 uncultured Burkholderiales bacterium | reverse complement strand
TGCGGTGATTTACCGCATGAGTGCAATGGTCTCGCACGCATGGCAAGCACAACCCAAAGCGACCAAGGGTTGGGTGAGCGATACCTTGCAAAACGCAGCCCGAGATGCATGGCATCGCGTCGATTGGTTGCCTGCACGTTTGACCGCGGTGGCCTTTGCGGTGGTGGGTAACTTTGAAGAAGCCATCGACTGCTGGCGCACCCACGCACAGCGCTTTCCGGATGACAACGATGGTGTGGTGCTGGCCGCTACGGCCGGTGCTTTGAATGTGCGTTTGGGCGGCGAGGCTTTGCGTGCCGAAGATGCCACCGACGCCCATGACCAAGATAGTGAAAGCACCCCAGGCCGTGCACCCGAAATGGCGCATTTGTCTAGCGTGGTCGGCTTGGTCTGGCGCAGCGTGGTGCTTTGGCTGGTGCTGTTGGCTTTGCTGACGCTGGCCCGTTTGTTGGGCTAATTTTTCAGTTAAATCTCAACGGTTTTCAATAGTTCACAGGCTGGGTGAGTTCGGCAAACAACATGCCGTAAAGCTTGTAACGCGAGGGGCTGATGTCGCCTGTCGCTGCCGCATCTTGCACCCCGCAGGATGGCTCGTGCAAATGCGTGCAGTTGTAAAACTTGCAATGCGCCACATGCGGCTTGAAGTCGGGCATGTAGGCAGCCAGCTGCATGGCATCGATGTGGTGCACGCCAAATTCTTGAAAGCCTGGCGAATCAATCAAACCTGTTTTTCGCTCGGCATCGACCCAATGCCACGTGGTGGATGTGGTGGTGTGTTTGCCCGAGTTGAGCGCTTGCGAAATTTCAGCCGTGGCCACGTTGGCGTTGGGCACCAGCGCGTTGATGAGCGTGCTTTTACCTGTGCCTGAGGGGCCCAGCACCAAGGTAGTTTTGTGTTTCAGGCGCTCAGGCAAGTCACCCAAATCACCGGACTTGAATGCGCCTTGTAGCACGTTGTAGCCCATCTTCACATAAGGCTCAAGGCGGGCAAGGGCACGCGCATGCAGCTCAGTCAAATCTCGTTTGTTCAGCACGATGATGGGTTTGATATGCTCCGCCTCTGCAGCAATGAGTGCTCGCGTGAGCTGCATTTCAGAGAACTCTGGTTCAGCCGCCAACAGAATCAGCACTTGGTCTAGGTTGGCTGCAAATGACTTGGTGCGAATCTCATCTTGTCGGTAAAACAAGTTGTGGCGCGGTTCTACTTTTTCAATCGTGCCCTCATCGGTGCTGGCCAACCATTGCACTCGGTCCCCAACCACCACTTGGCTTTTCTTGCCACGTGGATGGCAAATGCGTCGTTCACCATCCGGCGTTTCCACCACGCAGTGGCGTCCATGGCTGGCCACCACCAAGCCGGGTTGCTTCATGCGGCCATCCGCGCCAAGCGTTGTGAAGCGGGTGGGTGCGAGTAGTAAAACGCCACATACCAAGGGTCGGGCGTGAGGGTGGAGGCGTTGTCTTGGTACAGCTTCAGCAGGGCGCTGGCCAGGGCTTTGCCATCGCTGTTCGCCACAGCATACGCGTCGGCCTCAAACTCAAACTTGCGTGAGCGAAGGGCGGACAAAGGCGTGACAAAAAACGTGAACAATGGCAGCACCAACATGAAGAGCAACAAAGCCAATGCACTGTTGTTGCCACTTAGGTTAGGCATAACGCCCAAACCGGTGTAAAACCAGACCTTTTGCGACACCCAGCCCAGCAACGCAAGGCCCGCAAGGCTGGTGGCAAAACTGGTGGCCATCATTTGCAAAATGTGGCGGTGCTTGAAGTGCCCAAGCTCGTGGGCCAACACGGCTTCCATTTCGTCACCGTTGAGTTTGGCCAACAGTGTGTCAAAAAACACCACGCGTTTGGCCGCACCAAAGCCCGTGAAAAATGCATTCGAGTGGGCCGAGCGCCGGCTGCCGTCCATCACAAAAAAACCTTTGGCGGTAAAACCTGAGCGGGTCATCAGCGCGGTAACGCGTTCTTTCAGTGTGGCGTCTTCCAGCGGCGTGAATTTGTTGAACAAAGGCATGATGACGTTGGGTGCAATCCACATCACAAACAGCTGGTACACCACCAAGGCTGCCCAAGCGTAGAGCCACCACAGCGCGCCGCCAGCTTCCATGAGCCACAGCACCAACCAGAGAATAGGCAAGCCCAACACCATGCCCACCAACAAGCCTTTGAGCATGTCGCTCACCCACAGCTTGGGAGTCGTGTTGTTAAAGCCAAAGCGTTGCTCAACGCCAAAGGTTTGGTACAGCGACAAGGGCAGGCCAATCAAACCGCCAATCAAACTAAAGCTCACCACCAGCGCAATTTGCTGGCCCATGCCTTCGCCCATCCAATCCAGCGTCA
>CAJBHE010000140.1 GCA_903952885.1 uncultured Burkholderiales bacterium | reverse complement strand
TGGTGGTGATGAAGGAAGGCCGCGTGCAAGCCAACGGCCCCGTGACCGAATTGCTTACCCAAGTCAATTTACCTGTGGTGTTGGGTGAAGACGCAGGCGCGTTGCTTACGGGCATCGTGCTCAACATCGACACCCAATGGCACTTGGCACAAGTGGGCTTTGCAGGTGGTGCGCTGTGGGTGCGCGACAGCGGCTTAGCCGTGGGCCAAACCGTGCGCCTGCGCGTTCTGGCTCGCGACGTGAGCGTGACCTTGCATGAGGCCACACACACCAGCATTCAAAATCACGTGCCCTGCGTGGTGGATGCCTTCACGCCCGAGGCGCACCCCTCACAAACCTTGCTGCGTTTGCGCTGTGGCGACACCGTTCTGCTGGCGCGTGTGACCGCGCGGGGGGCGCATGCGCTGGGGTTGCAGGTGGGGATGTCCGCTTGGGCGCAGGTGAAATCGGTGGCGTTGGTGAAATAGCCTCATGAATTGACATTGAGCGGCTTGTCACTTTGGTGATGCGCGCGATCCTTGGCATTGTGCGATAGTGTTTTTGCCCCATAGCAGTCATCAGAGGGCGATCACACAAGGAGACATCATGCGTTCATTTTTCCAACCATGGCGACAGACATGCGCTGCAGGTTTGCTGGGGCTGCTGTCCCTAGCGCTTCATCCAGCCGCCATGGGTCAGGCCTATCCCAACAAACCTATCAAAATGATCGTGCCTTTTGCTGCAGGGGGCACCACCGACCTCGTGGCCCGTCTGGTAGCCCAGCGCATGAGCGAGTCTATGGGACAGCCGGTCACTGTGGACAACCGAGGTGGTGCAGGTGGTGCAATTGGCGCTGACATGATGGCCAAAGCGGTCCCCGATGGTTACACCATCATGATGCACAACCTGTCTTTCCCGCTCGCATCCGTGGCACAAACGCTGGCCAATCGCTCGCCCTTCAATGTGGACACCGACTTTGCGGGCGTCTCGATTGCGGTGTATGTGCCTTTTGTGTGGACGGCTAGCCCGAGCGTGCCTGCCAAAGACCTGAAAGAGTTGGCCGCCCTGTTGCGCGCCAACCCCGCGCTGCAATACAACTACGGCTCCACTGGCCCAGGCTCAACCATGCACGTGTTGGGTGAGGCCTTCAAAAAAGACGCCAAGGTCGACATCACGCACATTCCATTCAAGGGTGCTGCTCCGCTCAAGCAAGAAATGCTGGCCGGTCGACTCCAAGTGGGCGGCGATCAGTTGTCATCTTCTTTGGCTGAAATCAAGTCGGGCACATTGAAGGCCTTAGCCACCACGGCTTCTAAGCGCATCCCAGGTCTGCCAGAGATCCCCACCGTCAAAGAATTGGGCTTTCCCAATTTGGAGCTCGAAGGTTGGAACGGCGTGTTTGCACCGGCCAAAACCCCCAAAGACATCATTGACCGCTTGAACAAAGAAGTCATTGCTGCTGTGCGTCACCCCGATGTGGTGAAACGCTTGAACGACTTGGGCGCTGAAGGCGTGGGCTCAACCCCTGCCGAGCAAGATGCCATGTTGCGTCGACAGATGGATCAATTTCGCGCCATCATCCGCGACATGCGCCTCGAATAACGAGGTACATGAGGCAGCTCTTTAACGCTTAAGCGCGGCTGCCTTGCGACAACCACCACACCAACAGTTCAGTGCAGTCGCGGTCGTCCAAACCGCTGTGCGCCGCTGACTCAAACTGTTGCAAAGCCAAAGCGGTCAAAGGCAACTGCTTGTGCGTGGCTTGGCCTTGGTCCAGCATGGCTTGCATGTCTTTGCGCATGGTTGATACGTTGACCGTGACCTGATCGCTTTTGTGTTGGCTCAGTGTTTGGGCAATCATGCCGCCACGCACCTTCAACATATTGGGCCCGCCCGAGGTGTCCGAAAAAATATCAATCACCCGTTTAGGGTCTAGGCCTAATGGCTCGACCAAGGACAAAGCCTCCCCCAAAGTTTGCCAATACACCATCAGTGGCAAATTGATGGCCAGCTTCATGGTTGCGCCTGAGCCGTGCGGACCAACGTGCTCCACACGCCGGCAGATCACATCCAGCAAGGCTTTCACTTTGGCCAAGTCTTTCGCATCGCCGCCGACAAAGCCCAGTAACTTGCCCTCTTTGGCAGGGCCCACGCTGCCGCCTACGGGACACTCTAAGAAGGTAGCCTTCACCGCTTGCACACGTGTGGCCAATTCTTGAGGTTTGGCCGGGCGAACAGTACTCATGTCGATGAAAATTTTGTTCGCCACATGGCCCGCCAGCAAACCGCAGTCACCGCCATACACCTCATCAATCGCTGCCTCGTTGGTCAGCAAGGTGATGACCACATCCACCGACTCGGCCAAGGCTTTGGGCGAGTCCGCCCACCTTGCGCCTGCTTCTAGCAGGGGCTGGGCGCGCTCCGCGCTGCGGTTCCAGACGGTCAGCGAATGCTCCGTCGACAACAGTCGAGCGCCTACAGCCGCGCCCATCTTGCCAATGCCTGCGATACCAATATGCATGTCTATCTCCTGTTATAAAAATGAACACCTCAGATTCTGCGTGGACTCAGCCAGAAGTGCTGTCACCTCTATTCAAGCACAGGCGTTTGGCAGTGGAAATTAACTTAGCATTCATTTGTTGTGTACTTTGAATGTCTGAGGAACAAAAAATGAAGATCGTAGAAATCCGAGAAGTTACCCTGCCGATCAGCTCGCCGATTCGCAATGCCTACATCGACTTCAGCAAAATGACTTTGAGTCTCGTCGCGGTCATCACCGACGTGATGCGCGATGGCAAGCCCGTGGTGGGCTACGGCTTTAACTCGAACGGTCGCTACGGGCAGGGCATGTTGATGCGCGAGCGTTTCATCCCTCGCGTGCTCGAAGCCAAGCCTGAGAGCTTGCTCGACGGCAGTGGCAACAACTTCGACCCCCACAAAATTTGGGCCACGATGTTCATCAACGAAAAGCCAGGTGGACATGGCGAGCGTTCGGTTGCCATGGGCACCATCGACATGGCGGTGTGGGACGCCGTGGCCAAGATCGAAGGCAAACCCCTGTTTCAACTGCTAGCCGACCGCTATGGGAGTGGTCAGCCCAACCGCAAAGTGTTTGTGTATGCGGCGGGTGGTTATTACTACCCAGGCCAGGACCACGAAAAGCTCAAAGACGAAATGCGCAGCTACATCGACCGCGGCTATTCGGTGGTGAAGCAAAAAATTGGCGGCGCATCGCTGGACGAAGACTTGCGCCGCATCGACTCGGTCCTGAGCGTGTTGCAAGACGGACAAAAGTTGTGTGTGGATGCCAACGGTCGCTTTGACCGTGACACCGCCGTGGCCTATGCCAAAGCCCTGTCGCAATACGATTTGTTTTGGTACGAAGAGGCGGGCGACCCACTGGACTACGAGCTGCAACAAACGCTGCGTGGCTACTACAAGAACCCCATGGCCACAGGTGAAAACCTTTTCTCCATGCAAGACGCGCGCAACCTCATTCGCTATGGCGGCATGCGCCCTGACCGTGATTGGTTGCAGTTTGACTGTGCCTTGAGCTACGGATTGGTTGAGTACTTGCGTACCTTGGACATGCTCAAAGAGCATGGCTGGTCAGCCAGCCGCTGTGTGCCCCACGGCGGCCACCAAATGTCTTTGAACATTGCGGCGGGTTTGGGTTTGGGCGGCAACGAAAGCTACCCAGATTTGTTCCAGCCCTTTGGCGGGTTTCCCGACGGCGTGAAGGTGGAGAACAGCTACATCACCATGCCAGACTTGCCGGGCATTGGCTTTGAAGGCAAGTCCGATCTATTCAATGTGATGCAGGATTTGTCGCGCTAATCCATCAGGGTTTGTGCGGATGTCGCCACTTTAACTCTGCAAGCTTGTGCCGTGTCTTCAAACGCTTAAAGTGGCGCAGAACTTTTTGAAAGACAGTCAATGAAGACTTACAAGATCGCATGCATCCCCGGAGACGGCATTGGCAAAGAGGTGGTGCCCGCTGGCCAGCAAGTGCTGCAAGCGTTGTCGGCGGCCAACCATGAATTCAAATTCGAATTCACCAGCTTTGGCTGGGGTGGCGACTGGTACCGCGCTCACGGCGAAATGATGCCCAAAGATGGGCTGGATGCACTGCGCCACATGGATGCTATTTTGTTTGGCTCCGCGGGCGACCCGCACATTCCCGATCACATCACGCTGTGGGGGTTGCGCCTGAAAATTTGCCAAGGCTTTGACCAATACGCCAACGTGCGCCCCACGCGCATCTTGCCGGGCATTGACGCACCGCTGAAGCGTTGCGCACCCAAAGACCTCGACTGGGTCATCGTGCGTGAAAACTCAGAGGGCGAATACTCCGGCGTGGGTGGCCGTGCCCACCAAGGCCATCCGATCGAGGTGGCCACTGACGTGTCGATGATGACCCGCGCAGGCGTGGAGCGCATCATGCGTTACGCCTTCAAGCTGGCTCAGTCACGCCCACGCAAGTTGTTGACAGTGGTGACCAAGTCCAACGCACAACGCCATGCGATGGTGATGTGGGACGAAATAGCGGTTGAAATCAGCAAAGAGTTTCCAGATGTGAAGTGGGACAAAGAACTGGTCGATGCGGCCACCGCACGCATGGTCAATCGTCCAGCCACGCTGGACACCATCGTGGCCACCAACTTGCACGCTGACATTTTGAGCGACTTGGCCGCCGCACTGGCTGGCAGCTTGGGCATTGCGCCCACAGGCAACATCGATCCCGAGCGTCGCTACCCCAGCATGTTCGAGCCCATTCACGGTTCGGCTTTTGACATCATGGGCAAAGGTCTGGCAAACCCTGTAGGCACATTTTGGAGTTGTGTCATGCTGCTAGAGCATTTGGGCGAGCACGCCGCTGCGCAAAAACTGATGCATGCCATCGAGCAAGTCACCGCCAACCCTGCGCTGCACACCGGCGACTTGGGGGGCAAAGCCACCACCGCGCAAGTCACACACGCCGTATGCGCTTTGATGGCCTAAGCAATTCAAAACAGGAGACAAAACCATGAGATTGAATTTTTCTTTACGAGTTGTGATGGCAGCCTCGGCGCTGCTAAGCGCTGCGGCCTTCGCGCAGCCTTGCCCCGATAAAAACGTGCAGTACTGGCAAGCCTTTCCACCGGGCGGCGAGTCTGACTTGTCTGCACGTCACCAACAAATGGTGCTGAAGAAAAAATGTGCTGCCATTGAAACCGTGGTGCAGTACAAAGCAGGCGCAGGCGGTGCGTTGATGTGGACACAGATGAACACCTTGCCCGCCGATGGGGTGAACGTGGTGGGCATCAATTTGCCGCATATCGTGTTTCAGCCTATTGAGGGCCAAGTGCAATACAAAACGGCCGATGTCACACCCGTGTATTGGTTTCACTACACGCCTGACATCTTGGTGGTTCCTGTGGCCAGCCCCATCAAGAGCTTTGCAGAATTCTTGACGGCGGCAAAGAAAGAGCCAGGCAAGATGTCGCTCGGTGGCTCGGGTCTGAACTCGGCCAACCACGCAGCCCACGAGCGCTTGAATGCCGCCTTTAATGTGAAGACGATTTACATCCCCTTCAAAGGCACGGGTGACATGACCACGGCTGTGCTAGGCAGCCAAGTGGATGGTGCTATCACTTATGTGCCCTTTGCCATCACCAACAAAGCACGCGTTCGTCCACTGGCAGTGGCCATGGAGCAGCGCCACCCGCTCATGCCTGAGGTGCCCACCTTCAAAGAGTTGGGTGTCAACTGGGTTGACGGTGCTTACCGCGGTATTGGCGTGCCAAAATCTGCCACGCCCGAACAGAAGAAGCGTTTGTCTGACCTGTGGGCCAATTTAAACAACGACCCTGAGATGAAAGAACTCGCTGCCAAAAATGGCTTCGAGTTGGTCAACGTTGGCGTGGAACAAATGGACGCGTTCATGAAAGAACGCACCCAGCTCTACACCGAAGGTGCCGCACGTTTGGGGTTAGGAAAAAAGTGAGTTAACTCTGTTTACTTCATCTGCCATTTCGTTCGCTAACCCTGAGGATGTGATAGCGCAGCCTCAGGGTTTTTTACGCCAGCTCTACGACGCGGCTGTGCTGCGCGCGCTACCGCTGCACAACACAGCCGCCTATTTGCCACCACCACCCAAAGGCCGCACCATCGTTTTGGGCGCAGGCAAAGCCGGTGGCGCAATGGCGCAAGCGGTCGAGGCGTTGTGGCCTGCGGACAAACCTTTGTCGGGTCTTGTGGTCACACGCTACGGCCACACACCTCCGCGCCCTGCAGGTGTGCCCGAGCGCATTGAAGTGGTCGAGGCTTCTCACCCTGTGCCCGATGCAGCGGGCCTCGCTGCTGCCG
>CAJBHE010000139.1 GCA_903952885.1 uncultured Burkholderiales bacterium | reverse complement strand
TCGAGTGTAGTCGAAATTCCCTTTGAAATCAATTGCTTATGACGACGTTCGGCCCGTTGCGCGGCGCTCGCGGTCAAAAACACCTTCAAAGGCGCATTGGGGAAGATGACGGTGCCCATGTCACGCCCATCGGCCAATAGGCCGGGAAGGCGCTGGAAGCTGTGCTGTAAGGCTACCAAAGCGGTACGAACGGTAGGTAAAACAGACACTTTAGAAGCATTCATACCGGCTTGTTCGGTACGAATGGCCTCGCTGACGTCTTCTTGCCCCAACCACACGGTCTCGCCTTCAAAGCGAACGGGCAGGGTGCGTGCAAGGTCGGCAATGCGGGCTTCGTCGTTGGCTTCGAGCGACAAACCGGCTTTCAAAGCGGCATACGCAGTGACGCGGTAAAGCGCACCTGAGTCAAGGTAGTGGTAGCCCAAAGCTTGCGCCACACGGCTGGCCAAAGTGCCTTTGCCTGAGGCGGTAGGGCCGTCGATGCAAATGACGGGAATGTCTTGCGTGTTGGCGTGCGACACCGAGAACAAAGCCTCGAAGTAGTCAGGGAAAGTTTTGGCCACGCACTTGGGGTCTTCAATGCGCACGGACACTTGGTCGGCGTTGAAGGCGGCGAGCGAGAAGCACATTGCGACACGGTGGTCGTCGTAAGTGTGGATGCTGGCGGCTTTCCAGCCGTCTTTCGGTATAGGGTGAACCGTGATCCAGTCTGGACCTTCTTCTACCGTTGCGCCCAGCTTGCGACATTCGGTGGCCATGGCCACGATGCGGTCGGTTTCTTTCACACGCCAGCTGGCAATGTTGCGCAGAGTGGTGGGGCCGTCGGCGTAGAGTGCCATCACGGCCAGCGTCATCGCTGCATCTGGGATGTGGTTGCAGTCGAGGGTGATGCCTTTGAGTGGCCAAGCGCCTCGGTTGATTTCAAGCCAGTTTGGGCCGCTGGTGATCTTGGCACCCATTTGTGCGGCAGCATCCATGAAGCGGATATCGCCTTGGATGGAGTCTGCGCCCACGCCTTGGATGCGGATACCGTCGCCTTTAGCGATAGCGCCGAGTGCGATGAAATAACTGGCCGAAGAGGCATCGGCTTCGACGTGAATCGTGCCTGGCGACTGATAGCTGCAACCTTGTGGAATGGTGAAACGTTGCCAGCCATCACGCTTCACTGCAATGCCGTAACGCGCCAAGAGGTTTAGCGTGATGTCGATGTAGGGTTTGCTGATGAGTTCGCCCACCAATTCAATCACGATGTCTTGCGTCTTTGCTGCGAGGGGCAAAGCCATCAACAATGCAGTGAGGAATTGGCTCGACACATCGCCTCGCACTTGGATGGGGGCATTCACCTTGAGTGACGGTTGGCCAATGTGCAGCGGTGGAAAGCCGTCGTTGCCCAAGTAGTCAATTGAGCAGCCGAGCAATCGCAGTGCATCGACCAAGTCGCCAATCGGGCGCTCATGCATGCGCGGCACGCCTTTGAGGGTGAAGTCACCGCCCAACACCGCGAGCGCGGCTGTGAGTGGGCGCATGGCAGTGCCAGCGTTGCCCATGAAAAACTCAATCGCGTCGTGGTGTTTGAGCTGACCGCCTAAGCCTGTGATGGTCACTGTGGTGCCTTGCATGTCCACACCGCAACCAAGTTGGCGCAGCGCAGCCAACATCACGCGCGTGTCGTCGGAGTCCAGCAAGTCGTGAACGACGGTCGTGCCTTGGCACAGCGCCGAGAGCAACAGCACGCGGTTAGAAATGCTCTTGGAGCCGGGCAGGGTGACGGAGCCAGCAGCGCCTTGCAGTGCTGGTAGGTCTAGGAAGGCAGTGGAGAACATTTATTTATCTTCAGAAGCTGAGTTGCAAGCGTTGCCCGCTTGCAGTGTCCAAGCCGAGCGCACATCGCTGGCTTGTTGAATCAGTTGTTGCAAGGCTGCGGCGTCGCCTTGCTTCAATGCGGTTTCAAAGTGGTCGAGTGCCTTGCGAAAGTGCGCGACTTGTGTCAGCACTTCTGCGTGGTTGGCACTCAAGATGTCGCGCCACACCGATGAATCGCTTGCAGCAATGCGTGAGAAGTCTCTGAACCCAGGCCCGGCCATGTCCAGGAAAGCTACCCCTTGCGGTTGATCCATGAGTGCGTTGACCGCAGCAAACGCCAACATGTGCGGCAAGTGGCTGACGGCTGCAAACGTGGCGTCGTGCGCTTCGGGTGTCATGGTGCTCACATGGCTGCCTACGGCTGTCCAAACTTCGTGTGCCGCTTGTAGGCGGTGAATGCCTGTTTTAGGCAAGGGCGTGAGGATGGTGCGGCGCTCTTGGTAAAGCGAGGCCTCAGCATGTTCGATGCCAGCCACTTCTTTGCCTGCAATCGGGTGGGCAGGCACAAAGCAACTCAATCGGTCACCCAAGGAAGCAACTGCAGCAGTAATCACATCGCATTTGGTGGAGCCCACATCCATCAGCAAGGTGTTGGGTTGCAACACATCGCGCATGGCAG
>CAJBHE010000138.1 GCA_903952885.1 uncultured Burkholderiales bacterium | reverse complement strand
TGCTGGGTTTGCGACGCAGAATGTCGTCGGCAATGAAGTCTTTGCGCGTGCTGTTGGCGCTCACGATGGCGCCGATGAGCGTTTGCGGCACGTTGTTGTAATTGGCCAGCAGCTGCTTGGTGTCTTTGGGCAGGCAGTAACCGCCGTAGCCAAAGCTGGGGTTGTTGTAGTGGCTGCCAATGCGGGGGTCAAGGCAAACGCCGTCAATGATTTGGCGGGTGTCTAGGTTGTGCGAGGCGGCGTAGCTGTCGAGCTCGTTGAAATAGGCGACGCGCAAGGCAAGGTAGGTGTTGGCAAACAACTTGATGGCCTCCGCCTCGGTGCTGCCTGTAAAAAGCACGTGCACATCGGGCTTGAGCGAGGCTTCTTGCAGTAAACCCGCGAACACTTGGGCCCGTTCAGACACTTCCCCCACCACAATGCGGCTGGGGTAGAGGTTGTCGTGCAAGGCTTTGCCTTCACGCAAAAACTCGGGGCTGAAGAAAACTTGCTCCGTGCCCAAGTCAGCGCGAATTTTTTCAGTGAAGCCCACGGGAATGGTGGACTTGATGACCATCACGGCCTTGGGGGCGATCCGCTTGACATCGGCGATCACCGACTCGACCGAGCGGGTGTTGAAGTAGTTGGTTTGCGGGTCGTAATCGGTGGGCGTGGCAATGATCACGTAGTCAGCGCCTGAGTAGGCATCGACCGGATCAAGCGTGGCACGCAAATTCAGTGTTTTTTCAGCCAGGTAAGCTTCAATGTCGCGGTCATCGATGGGGGAGTGACGGGCATTGATGGCTTTGACACGCTCATCGACGATGTCGAGAGCCACCACTTCGTGGCGTTGTGCGAGTAAAACTGCGTTCGAAAGACCGACGTAACCTGTGCCTGCAATGGCGATTTTCATAAGTTATCACGCAATTATTAGGATCATTGATTCTAACATTTGCCCCTGTCAGACAAGGCGCTCACCCAGGGCGATCTCGGCGAGTAAATCCAAGAGCTGGCTCTGTTCGCCAACCGCTGGCTGGCAAGTGATGTCCACTGACGGATGGTCGATTTTTAAGGCGCTGATCAACTCAGGCAAGTCCTCACGCGCATGGCGACCCACGCCCAAAAACATGGGGACCACACATAAGCTGGTAGCGCCCTCTGCCACCAAAGCGCCGGCGACATGCGGCAAGTCTGGCTCGGTCAGCTCTAAGTAGGCGCATCGCACCACTGTTTGGGGGGAGCGCTGAACGATGCGCTCGGCCACAGATTGAATCGGCTTGTGCCACAGGGGGTCACGTGAGCCGTGGGCAAACAAAATAATGGCGTGCATAAAAACCTTATTGACGAATCACCAACCAGCCAAAAGCGGCCAGCGAGGCGAGGGTGTAGAGCAAGCCTGGGGCTGCGGCAGCAAACCACGGTAGCCAGTTGTTGATGTTTCCCAAATAGCTAAAAACGTTGTTGAGCAAGAAAAAGCTGATGCCTGCCAACACGCCGCCAAACACATGGCTGGCAATGTTGCCGCTGCGCGAATGCAAGTAGGCAAAGGGCAGGGCGAGCACCACCATGACCAAACAGCTGAGTGGGTAGAACACTTTTTTCCAAAACTCAATTTCAAAACGCTGCGTGGCTTGCCCGTTGGCGCTCAAGTGCTTGATGTATTGGAACAAGTCCACCGTGCCCATTCGCCCGGGCTTGAGAATGGCAACAGCGATCATTTCGCTCGTGATCTCGCTGGGCCAAATCAAGTTGTCTGCCTGAGTCATTTTCAAATGCTGCTCAACTGCTGTACCTTGCAGTGCACTGCGTTCTGCTTGGCGAAGCAGCCATGCACCTCCTTCGATCTGCGCACCTGCGGCTTTGCTCAGCGCTACCCATTCTCCAGCTGCGTTGAATTCAAAAATCCGAATGTCTTGTGGTGAACCATCGGCCGAGAGACGGTTGATGTTGAGAAAAACCTTCTGCTCCGGTTGGCTTTCACGCAGCCAAGCGCCAGTGTTGCCTACCTTGATTTGTGTGCCCAAGTATTTGGATTTGAGCAGCTGGGCATATCGATCACATATGGGAGTCAGGTAATCACCCACGGCAAAAGTGATGAGCACAAATGCCAAGCCCAGGCCCAGCAGGTTGCGAAGTGCCATGAGAGGGGTGAGACCGCTGGTGCGCAGAATGGTGAATTCCGAGCTTTTGGCCAAGCGTGACATCACAAAAATGGTGCCAATCAAGACCGTGATGGGGAGCAGCTCGTACAGGTGACTTGGAACAGATAACAGCACAAACCCAAAGACATGTCTAAGTTGGTAAAGGTTGTTGTTACCGCCAGCATTGGGCAACTCATCAATGAAGTCAAAGAAAAAGAACAGCGCAACAAAGCAAAGCGTGACAAAAGCCACGGACACCCAAATTTCGTGGTGGATGAGTTTGCGAAGAGTTTTCATAAATCGATTGGCTTAAACGCCAGCACGTCCCAGCAATTGACGCCAATTCCAGTTGTAATGGCGCGCTGAAAGCCATGTGTAAGCCATGACGAAAACTCCACCGTGCAAAGCGATGAAAAAAGGCAACAGCTGCGCTTTGCCAGCACCCACCCAGCTTTGGCCCAAGTTGATGAAGTTGAAATACACCACAAAGATGAGCAATGCCTGCGCCAAATTGCCCCCGCGCCCCACGCGTGGATTTGCGCTTGTGATGGCTAGGGCAATGATGATGACGTTGAAGGCAGAGAAGGCAACACCCAAGCGCCATCCCAACTCACCCAGATTGTTAGGTGTTGGATTTTTCATAAGTTCTAGGCTCGAGACAGTTTTGAGTGGCGGTTTGTCCTCCAACTTGGCTGAAGGGTTGAGCTGCGTGGTGTAGCTTTTGAACTGAGTGACTTTCAAGTCGGGCTTGCCAATGGTTTGTTCAACGCGTTGGCCATTTTCAAGCACTAAATGTTGTTCATCTTCGATGATTTCAATATGTCCTGTTTTGGACGATGTCATGGATTGTTTGTTGTGATCCGTTGATGAAATAAATACGTTTTTGCCTTCTTTATTGTCGAGGCTCTCTTTATCGACGAAAAACACGCGTAATCCACTGGCCGATTCTTGGAATTGACCGGGGGCGACGCGCTCTAAATCACCACGGCGTTCGTAGCGGTTTTTCAGTTCCCCAATCTGTTGGTGAGACCAAGGCCAGATCAGCAGCATCAACACAAACACACTCAGCAACATGGGCCAAGCAAAATTGAGCATGGGGCTTGCCAAAGCGCGAAGCCCTTTGCCGCTCACAAGCCAAATCACCATTTCGCTCTCTAAGTACATGCGCGACAGGGTGCCGACGGCCGCAATAAAAAGGCTCATGGTGAGCAAAATCGGCAACTGCCCCAGCATGGTGTAACCCAGAATTAGCGTGACTTCTGCTGGGTTAACGCTGCCGAGAGATGCTTGGCCAAGCGTGCGAATCAGCATCATGGTCATCACGATGGTGACCAGCACGACCAGTGTGGCGCCAAAACTGCGCGTCAGCTCATTACGAATGGAGGAATGGAATAACATCAGTAAAAAGGAAAAACATGATTATGAACTTCGAGCTTAAGACCCTAGATTTACACGCTGCGGGCACGCACAAAACTGATGCACTGATTATCTTGGTATCTGCTAAGGACAAGCCTGCCAAAAGCGTTTTGGCACAACTTATTTCTGATGCCCGCAAAAGTCGCGATTTAGACGAATCGCCTGCCAAGTTCCTCAGTATTTGGCGCCCTCAGGGCGTCACAGCCCCTCGCGTGGTCTTGGTGTCCAGTGGCGACGGTAGCGCCCGTGTGTTGCGCCAAGCCGTTGCCGCCGCTGTGGCCTCTCTCAAAGCCGCCAACCCAGCTCACATCACCGTGTGTTTGGCTGATGCCACTCAAAACCGCTTGCAAGCCGCCGCCCAAGCCGTGGCCGACACCAGCTATGTCTATACAGCCACCAAACCATCGGCTAAGGCGTCTGATTTGAAGCGTGTGGTGTTGGCCTTGCCATCGGTTGAACAAACCAAAGCCGCCAAATATGACTTTGAGCTCGCCCGCGCCCAAGTGGCTGGGGTGTTGTTGGCCAAAGAGTGGGGCAACCGTCCCGCCAACCACGCCACGCCCACGCATTTGGCCGATGTGGCCAAGGGTTTGGGCAAGAAGGCGGGCATGCAATGCCAAGTGTTGGGGCCAAAAGACATTGAGAAACTCGGCATGGGATCCTTTACTGCTGTGGCGCGTGGCTCAGTGGAGCCTCTGCGCTTCATAGTGCTGCAGTACACAGGTGCTGCCAAAACCGTCGCGCCTACTGTTTTGGTGGGCAAGGGCATTACCTTTGACACGGGCGGAATCTCATTAAAGCCAGGCCCAGCCATGGACGAGATGAAGTTTGACATGTGCGGTGCTGCCAGCGTGTTGGGCACGTTTGAGGCGCTGGCGCATTTGAAGCCCACCATCAACGTGGTGGGTCTCATTCCCACTTGCGAAAACATGCCTGACGGCTCAGCGTTGAAGCCCGGTGATGTGATCACCAGCATGAGTGGCCAAACCATTGAGGTGCTCAACACAGACGCCGAAGGCCGCCTGATCTTGTGTGACGCCTTGACTTATGCCACGCGCTTCAAGCCCAGTGCTGTCATTGACATTGCCACGCTGACGGGTGCTTGCGTGATTTCACTGGGCCACGTGCGCAGTGGTTTGTTCTCGACCTCAGACGACTTGGCCCATGCCTTGTTTACTGCTGGCGAGGCTGCGCTGGATCCTTGCTGGCGCTTGCCTTTGGACGAGGAATATGCAGAAGGCCTCAAGTCCAATTTTGCTGACGTGGCCAATGTGGCGGGGCGCGATGGTGGGGCTATCACGGCTGCCAAGTTCTTGCAGCGGTTTACTAAAGACTTTCCCTGGGCGCATTTGGACATCGCTGGTGCGGCTTGGAAGAGTGGTGTTGCGAAAGGTGCGACTGGTCGCCCTGTGGGCTTGTTATTGCATTATTTGTTGGGCACGCAGAAAGTGTCGGTCGCAGACAAGGCCAAATGACCGAAATCGCTTTTCACTTCAATGCACCAGATAAACTGGCCTATGCTTGCCGGTTGCTGCGCAAAGCCATTGCCAACGGGGCTCGTGTGGTGGTCACAGGCACACCTGCCTCGCTCCAAGCGCTGGACGCTTTGTTGTGGACGTTTTCCCCCTTTGAGTTTGTGGCGCACTGTCGAGCAGGCAGTCCCGCCGAGCAGCTCATGGCGTCACCCGTGGTGCTAGCTGCTCAAATTGAAGGTGGGCCTGAGTTACCCCATCACCAAGTGCTGTTGAATTTGGGTCATGAAGTGGCGCCAGGTTTCGAGCGCTTTGAGCGCACCATTGAGGTGGTTACCTTACAAGACGAGGACCGTCACCTTGCAAGGCAGCGCTGGAAGCACTACGCCGATCGCGGGTATGCCATCACGCGTCATGATTTGAAGTTGAATGACAGTGCCAACTGATTTTTTCTGTGTTTTACTTTTAGGAGTTCTCGTATGCACACTTCTTTCAAACTAACCGTCGTTGCAACGTTGATCGCCATCCATAATTTGGCTGTAGCGCAAGAACAAGTAGTGAGGATCGGTCATGTGGGCCCTCTCAGCGGTGCCATTGCTCACTTGGGCAAAGACAACGAATGGGGCGCTCGCCTTGCTATTGAAGAGCTCAATGCCAAAGGCGTGAGCATCAACGGCAAGAAAATCAAGTTTGAATTGGTCGCAGAAGACGATGCGTCCGATCCCAAGCAAGGCACCGCCGCCGCCCAAAAACTAGTCGATGCCAAAGTCAGTGGCGTGATTGGTCACTTGAATTCAGGCACCACCATCCCCGCCTCCAAAATTTACAGCGATGCGGGTATTCCGCAAATCTCACCTTCTTCCACTAACCCCAAGTACACCCGCCAAGGTTTTAAAACTGCTTTCCGTTTGGTCGCGGATGATGAGCATTTAGGAGGACTCTTGGGGCGCTATGCGTTGAAAGAACTTAAAGGAAAAGCAATTGCTGTGATCGACGACCGGACAGCCTACGGCCAAGGTGTGGCCGAAGAGTTTGAAAAAGCTGTCAAGGCAGCCGGTGGCAATTTGATGGCGCATGAGTTCACCACTGACAAAGCCACAGACTTTATGCCCATCTTGACCACACTCAGAGGTAAGAAGCCAGATATCATTTTCTTTGGTGGCATGGATGCCGTTGGCGGCCCGATGATGAAGCAAATGAAGTCGCTGGGCATCAAAGCTAAGTTCATGGGCGGAGATGGCATTTGTACCAGCGAGATGATCAAGCTTGCGGGTGATGCCATGGCTGACGGACAAGTGGTGTGCGCCGAAGCAGGCGGTGTAGATGGCGACTTGAAGAAGGGCATGGACGAGTTTGGTGTGAAGTTCAAAAAACGCTTCAATGAGGACGTGAAGTTGTATTCGCCCTATGTGTATGACGCCGTGTTTGTCATGGTTGACGCTATGCAACGCGCCAAGTCCAGTGAACCAGCCAAGTACTTGCCAGAACTAGCCAAGACTTCTGGCTTCAAAGGCGTAACAGGCATAATTTCGTTTGACGCCAAAGGTGACATCAAGAATGGCGCCTTGACGCTGTACACCTTCAAGGCAGGTAGGCGCGACCAAATCGCAGTGGTGAGATAAAGCAAAACCACCTTGGGGTGATTTTTTCTTCTTTCTAAAAATTTAAATCAATAGAAATCAAGCACTTATGCGATTATTTCTAATTTGATTTACTTTTTTTTTAAATTGTGTCCACCAAATGAAAGCCTGAGGCGTTGATTTCTAACTAAGTTCTTTGGAGCCTAAATTGGATAAATCAACTGTTCAGATCGAATCACCTAACATTGCTGTGGAGCGTCGCTTCAAAATCGTGTCCAGTGAAAACACCGGAATCAAAGCAACCTTTGACCGCATCCGTGCTCAGTTGGTGCAAGAAGCCGAGCAGCGCAGCCGTCCAGCATCACGCATGTATTCAGGATTTCGTGCTCTCAAAGCCTGATCTAAATCAGTCTGTTAAGGGCTCCCTTAAGAATCCATCATTGAGTTATAAATAGTTATTTTTAAAATTCATCGGTCCATACGCCTTGCGGTGTATGGACCGATGTCATTGAATTGTTGATAATGCATCGCGTTTACTCCTTCACGCGAGGTTGTTTTGTTTCATAGTTTTACCAAATTTTTCTCGACCGATATTGCCATTGATTTGGGCACAGCCAATACGCTGATTTACACCAAGGAACATGGCATCGTCCTGAATGAGCCTTCCGTGGTAGTCATTAAAAAAGACGGTAAGGTTCATGGTAAAACCTCTGTTTTGGCAGTGGGTAACGAAGCCAAAGCCATGATGGGTCGGGTGCCAGCAGGCATTGAGTGCATCCGCCCCATGAAGGACGGTGTGATTGCAGACTTCACCGTGACCGAAGTGATGCTTAAGCACTTCATCAAGCTGGCGCACCCACATATGCTCTTCAAGCCCAGCCCACGCATCGTGATTTGTGTGCCTTGCGGTTCCACCCAAGTGGAGCGCAGAGCCATCCGTGAGTCCGCCCTTGGTGCTGGCGCGTCTGAGGTGTATCTGATTGAAGAACCCATGGCCGCAGCCATTGGCGCAGGCCTACCCGTGACCGAGCCTTGTGGCTCTATGGTAGTGGACATTGGCGGCGGCACCACGGAGGTGGGCATTGTGTCGCTGGGCGGCATGGTTTACAAAAATAGCGCGCGGATTGGTGGAGACAAGTTTGACGAAGCCATCGTGAACTACATCCGCCGTAACTTTGGCATGCTCATTGGCGAACAAACCGCTGAGCGCATCAAGAAAGAAATTGCCACCGCCTTTCCTACAGGTGAGGTGATGGAAATGGAAATCACGGGTCGCAACCTCAGTCAAGGCGTGCCGCAAAGCTTCACCATCAGCTCTACCGAAATTTTGGAAGCCTTGACGGATACATTGAACAACTTGGTGTCTACCGTGAAGATTGCCTTGGAGCGTACGCCGCCCGAGTTGAGTTCAGACATTGCCGAGCGGGGCGTCATGTTGACTGGCGGCGGTGCTTTGCTGCGTGATTTGGACCGTTTGATTTCAGAAGAAACTGGCTTGCCTGTTCTTATTGCCGAAGACCCACTGACCTGTGTGGCACGCGGCTGCGGCATGGCACTGGAGCAGCTGCACAGCGTCAGCGGTATCTTTACTGCCGATTGAGCGACTTTGCTTTAAGCCAACTCAGCAATCAATTCAATTTCCACGCAAGCACCCAAAGGTAGCTGCGCCACGCCAAAGGCGCTGCGTGCGTGCGTGCCTTTGTCGCCAAACACTTGACCGATGAGTTCGCTGCAACCGTTGGTCACCAAGTGGTGCTCGGTGTAGTCGGGGCTTGAGTTGACCAAGCTCATCACTTTGACGATCCGCTTGACTCTGTTTAGATCACCCACGGCGGCTTGCAGTGTGCCCAACAAATCCACCGCCACAGCGCGTGCGGCTAGCGCGCCATCGGCAGTTTGCATCGTTTTGCCCAATTGACCGGTCCACACCTTGCCGTCTTGTTTGGCAATGTGGCCGCTCAAAAACACCAAGTTGCCTGTTTGCACAAATGACACATAGACCGCAGCGGGCACAGCTACGGGGGGCAGGGTGATGTTCAGGGCTTGGAGTTTGTCGTAAACGCTCATGTTGGATTCCTAATTTGAATCCAGTGATTTTAAGAGCGCTTAAGTTGCATGCTTGCGATCAGAGTGATTCGCTTTGACTCTGACTTTGTGATTGGCCTTGCGATTGACTTTGAGACTGTGTCTGCGACTGCCCTTGTAATTGCGACTGAGATTGTGTTTGTCCAGATGTCGCCATCAACTCAGAAGCCGGCTGCACCGTGACAGCCACTTCGAGTGTGTGACTGGCTCCGCCATGAATCACGCCACGCACGGGCGACACATCGGCGTAGTCACGGCCAATGGCCAAGGTCACGTAGTCGATGCC
>CAJBHE010000137.1 GCA_903952885.1 uncultured Burkholderiales bacterium | reverse complement strand
GCCACTTGCGCATCGCCGTGCAACACCTCTTTGGCAAAGCTGGGAAACTGGCTTAAAAACACCGCGCCAAAAAACCACATCCAGCTGATGCCCAGCAGGGTTTGAAACACCTTCCCGTTGGCACGTGCCAAGCGTAAGTTGCGGGTGGTTTCGGTGATGGGGTTCCAGTTGATGGCTTCATCCGGGTAGGTTGCGGTGAGCGGGGGAATGCGCCCACTCATCCATCGACCAAACACCGCCACAGCCACACAAGCCACGGCCACAGTGGCGTGGCCAATTTCTGGAATGGCCACCAACAATCCGCCCGCCACGTTCCCCAGCAAGATAGCCACAAACGTGCCCATCTCGGTCATGCCGTTGCCGCCTGTGAGCTCGTGCTCATCCAACACACGAGGCAGGTACGAATATTTGGCCGGCCCAAACACGGTGGAGTGCAGGCCCATCAAAAAAGTACAAGTCAGCAGCACCGCCGCTTGCTGCGTCATAAAGCCCACAGCAGCCAACAGCATGATGGCAATTTCACAGTTTTTCACCCATCGGATGATGACGGTGTGTTCGTACTTTTCGGCCAGCTGCCCGCTGGTGGCCGAGAACAACAAATAGGGGAGGATAAACAAAGCCCCAATCACCAAGCCCGCCAAAGACACGGGCAACCAGCTCACGCTGAGCTGGTAGGTCACCATCACGGTGAAGGCGAACTTGAACAGGTTGTCGTTCGCTGCGCCGCAAAACTGCGTCCAGAAAAACGGCCCAAACCGACGCTGACTCAACAGTGCGAACTGGTTGGCTTCGCGTTGGATAAAACTAGGTTCGGTTGGGCTGGTCATGGCAGGTTAGAGACGTTCAAAAATAGCAGCGATACCTTGGCCGCCACCAATGCACATGGTGACCAAAGCGTACTTGCCGTTGATGCGTTGCAGTTCGTACAGGGCCTTGACTGTAATCAAAGTGCCGGTCGCACCGATGGGGTGACCCAAAGAAATGCCAGAGCCGTTGGGGTTCACTTTGGCGGGGTCGAGGCCCAGCTCTTTGCTCACGGCGCAAGCTTGTGCAGCAAAGGCTTCGTTGGCTTCGATCACGTCCATGTCTTGGGTGGTGAGGCCAGCTTTTTGCAAAGCCAGGCGAGAGGCCGACACTGGGCCCATTCCCATGATTTTTGGGTCGAGGCCCGTGTGGGCATACGACACCAAACGTGCCAATGGTTTTGCGCCGCGTGCTTGTGCTGTCTTGGCATCCATCAACACCACAGCGGCAGCCGCGTCGTTGATGCCTGATGCGTTACCCGCAGTGACCGTGCCGTTTTCTTTGATGAAAACTGGCTTCAACTTGGTCATGTCTTCGAGCTTGCAGTTGAGGCGGATGTGCTCGTCGGTTGCGTAGGCCACGTCGCCTTTTTTGCTCTTGAGCATCACAGGCACGATTTGGTCTTTGAAATAGCCTGCCTCTGAAGCGCGCTGGGCACGGTTGTGGCTCTCCACCGCCGCGGCGTCTTGCATGTCGCGGGTGATGCCGTATTTGGCCGCCACGTTTTCAGCAGTCACGCCCATGTGGATGTTTTGGAAGGGGTCGTGCAAAGCGCCCACCACCATGTCGACCATCTTGGTATCGCCCATGCGTGCGCCCCAGCGTGCGCTGAGAGAGGCGTAAGGGCCACGGCTCATGTTTTCTGCGCCGCCGCCAATGGCGATATCGCAGTCGCCCAGCATGATGGATTGGCTAGCGCTCACAATCGCTTGCAAGCCCGAGCCACACAAGCGGTTCACGTTAAAGGCGGGCGTGCCCTCGGCGCAACCCCCTTGGATGGCGGCCATGCGTGATAAATACATGTCTTTGGGTTCTGTGTTGACCACATGGCCAAACACCACATGACCCACGTCTTTGCCGTCAATGTGCGCGCGAGTCAACGACTCGCGCACCACTTGGGCGGCCAGCTCGGTGGGGGGAATGTCCTTCAGGCTACCGCCGTAAGTGCCAATTGCCGTCCGAACAGCGCTGACCACTACTACTTCACGCATTTTTGTCTCCAGTGATAAAAGTTAGAACCTGACAAGTTTGCGCCACTTGGGCGACAGATGTATTACGCCATCGACCCTAAAACATAAGGGTTTGCCGCAGACCAAGCCACGGGGGCAGAGAAAGCCAAGGGTATGTCTGTGAACGGATGGGAGAAACCAATGTCTTGCGCGTGCAGCATCAGGCGCGGGGTGAGCGCCAAGACGTCGTGCGGCGCATACAGCGAATCGCCCAGCATGGGATGCCCGAGGCTTTGCATGTGTACACGAAGCTGGTGCGTGCGGCCTGTGAAGGGCTCTAGCTCAATCAAGCTGGCGGTGTCGCCCGCTTGCACCATGCGCCACAAGCTCAGGCTGGGCTTGCCATCGGGGTGAATGATGTGGATGGGGCGACGTTCCCAGTCGAGCAGGATGTTGCCCTCAATGGCTCGCCAACCTTCATCATTGGTGGGCACATGCGTTTGGGTGAGCAGCGGGTTGCCCGCCACCAACGCGATGTAGCGTTTGCTCACCTGACGTGTTTCAAACAAGCGGCTGATGCGGCGCTGCGCTTCAATGCCACGCGCCATCACGATGAGGCCCGAGGTGTCTTGGTCGAGGCGGTGTACCACCAGTGCGTCGGTGTAAATGTCTTGCACGCGCTTGGACAAGCAGTCTTGCTTCTCGGGCCCACGGCCCGGCACAGAAAGCAGGCCGCTGGGTTTTTCGAACACCAGCAGGTGTTCGTCTTCGTAAATCGGGGTCATCTTTAGTTGGGTTTAT
>CAJBHE010000136.1 GCA_903952885.1 uncultured Burkholderiales bacterium | reverse complement strand
TGCGGGCCGGGCGATGCTTCAGGGTGGCCCTGGAAGCAGAACGCGGGCTTGTCGGTGCGGGCCAAGCCCTGCAAAGTGCCGTCAAACAAGGACACGTGCGTGGCGCGCAGGTTGGCGGGCAATGATTTTTCGTCCACCGCAAAACCGTGGTTTTGGCTGGTGATGGACACGCGACCTGAATCGAGGTCTTTCACGGGGTGATTGGCGCCGTGATGCCCGAACTTCATTTTGAAAGTTGTCGCGCCACTGGCCAAGGCCATGATTTGGTGACCCAAGCAAATGCCAAAAGTTGGAATGCCGGTTTCGATCAATTCTGCAGCCGCAGCAATCGCGTAGTCGCAAGGCTGAGGGTCGCCAGGACCGTTGGACAAGAAGATGCCGTCAGGCCTGTGCTTAAGCACTTCAGCGGTTGGCGTCTTCGCAGGCACCACGGTCACTTTGCAACCGCGCTCGGCCAACATTCGCAAGATGTTTTTCTTCACGCCAAAGTCATAAGCGACCACATGGAACTTAGGCGCGGTCAAGTTGCCATAGCCTTCGCCCAAGGTCCACTCGGTTTGAGTCCACTCATACGACTTGGACACGCTGACTTTTTGCGCCAAGTCGAGGCCAGCCATATGGGGCGCGCCTTTAGCGTAAGCCACCGCTTGGTCGATCAACGCTTGTGTGACTTCTTGGCCTTTGGCCAAGCCCACAATCGCGCCGTTTTGCGCGCCCTTGGTGCGCAAGATGCGAGTGAGTTGACGAGTGTCGATGTTGGCAATTGCCACGGTGCCTGCATCCGCCAAATAGGCCGACAGGGTTTGGCTGGAGCGAAAGTTGCTGGCGATCAAAGGCAAGTCTTTGATGATCAAGCCAGCGGCATGGACTTGGTCGGCTTCGATGTCTTCCACGTTGACGCCGTAGTTACCGATGTGCGGGTACGTCAAAGTGACGATCTGCTGGCAGTAGCTGGGGTCAGTGAGGATTTCCTGGTAGCCGGTGAGTGAGGTGTTGAACACCACTTCGCCGACTGTGGAGCCAGAAGCTCCGATCGAATTGCCGATAAAGACCGTGCCGTCTGCGAGCGCCAAAATGGCGGGAGGGAAAGTTCCCTGAAGAGACAAAAGCACTAGGTTCTCCGGAGTAGTTCGGGTACGCCTCAGCGCTCACAAGAGAATGTGTCTCTTTGGCTACTTTGTTCGAGGAATTTGCCTAGGTTTGAGCTGGGGCGTACAGGTTGATGCGGGAAAGCCTCTCATTATATCTGAGGCACTGGTTTTCCCGAATGAAAACTTGTGAATTACGGCAGGTGACTGGTGGCGCTGGCGTGGAGGCAAATTGCTGCAGCAGAGGCCACATTGAGCGACTCCTCTCCGCCGGGCTGCGCGATACGCACATGTAGTGTCGCACGCTCGGCCAACGCGTGCGACACCCCTTGCCCTTCATGGCCCATGAGCCAAGCACAAGGCATGGGCAAACTAGCTCGGACTAGCAAGGTGTGTAAAAACGGACCTTGGTGCGAGCTGGTGGCTACCAAAGGCAGATCCAGAGCATCCAAGTCATCAATACCCAAGCCTTCAACCAAGTGCAGTCCAAAATGCGCCCCCATACCCGCGCGTAAAACTTTGGGCGACCACAAAGCGGCCGAACCTTTGATGGCCAGCACTTGCTTGAACCCAAAGGCAGAGGCACTGCGCAAAATCGAGCCAACATTGCCAGCGTCTTGCACGCGGTCAAGCACCACAGTGGGCGTGTTGGCTTGCAAGGCTAAGGCGCTAGGCGCAGCCAAGATAAAACCCATCTTGGCGGGCGACTCTAAGCTGCTGATTTCGGCAAACAGCGCATCGGGCAATACCGTGTTGCGCTCTGCGGCTTGCGTCCATTCGCTTGGCGCAGTGGCCCACAGCGATTCAGCAAAAACCGCATGCTCAGGCTTCACGCCTCGCGTGAGCGCAGCACGGCAAAGGTGATCGCCCTCTAGCCACACACGACCAAGTTTGCGGTAGGCCGTGCTGTCTTGAGACAAACGGCGCAGGTCTTTGACCAAGGAGTTGTCGCGCGAGGTGATCAAGTTCATTTCAAGACCTCTGCCACGGGGGAAAATGATTTACGATGCCAAGGCGTAGCACCGAGTTCTTTCAGGGCTTGCAAATGCGCCGCTGTGCCATAGCCTTTGTGACCATCAAAACCATATTGCGGATACTGTGCGTGCAGCTCTTGGCACCAGCGGTCACGGTGCACTTTGGCCAAGATAGACGCCGCAGAAATAGCTTGTACTTTGCTGTCGCCTTTGACGATGGCTTCGGCCAGCACATCAAGCACAGGCAAACGGTTGCCATCCACCAAGACTTTGGTGGGCTTCAATCGCAAACCTTCCACAGCGCGACGCATGGCCAGCATGGTGGCCTGCAAAATATTTAGCTCATCAATTTCTTCCACCGTCGCTTCGGCAATCGAACAGCACAAAGCCTTGGCGCGAATCTCGTCATACAAACGCTCGCGCTTCAAGGCAGTGAGTTTTTTGGAGTCGGCCAAACCGACAATCGGATTCAAGTCATCCAAGATGACCGCTGCCGCTACGACTGGCCCTGCCAACGGTCCGCGTCCCGCCTCATCCACACCCGCCATCAAGCCTGGGGCATCCCAAATGAGTGCGACTTGTTCAGCGCGCAAGAATTTTTTCGATCGCATGCGCAGCCAGTGTGGGTGTGTCGCGGCGCAGCGTGTCGTGCAGCGCAGCAAAGCGTTGTTGAACGGCGGCAACAGCCTCAGAATTGCTCAACCATTGCAGGACCTCGTGGGCCAATGCATCGGGGGTGGCTGCGTCTTGCAGCAGCTCGGGCACCACAAAGTCTTGGCACAAGATGTTGGGCAAGCCCACCCAAGGCTGCAGCTTTTTACGGCGCATGATTTGCCAGCTCAGCCAATTCATGTTGTAAGCAATAACCATCGGGCGCTTGAACAATGCGGCCTCCAAGGTGGCAGTTCCGCTGGCAATGAGCGTGACATCGCATGCCGCGAGCGCGGCATGCGATTGGCCATTGAGCACCAGCAAGTTGGGCACTTGGCCCACTTCTTTTACGATGGCATCAATGCGAGCCCGCAAAGCGGGCAAAGCAGGCAACACGAAGTGAATACCAGGCTGCTGTTTGGCCATGCGCTGTGCAGCCTGCAAAAATCGGTGCGTCAAATACTCAATCTCTGAGCTACGACTGCCTGGCAACAAAGCCACCACAGTGGCGTCTTGCGGCAAACCAAGGACTGTGCGTGCGACAGCACGGTCTGGCACCTCGGGAATATTCTTGGCTAAAGGGTGGCCCACATAGGTGGCATCAATGCCCTGCTGCGCAAGCAAATCAGCCTCAAACGGAAAGATGCATAACACGTGGTCTACGCTTTGGCGAATTTTCTCCACACGGTCTGCACGCCAAGCCCAAATGGAGGGGCACACAAAGTGAATCGTGGAAATGCCTTGGGCTTTGAGGTCACGCTCTAAATCGAGGTTGAAATCTGGTGCGTCCACACCAATGAAAGCGCTGGGCGGATTGGCCAACAAACGTTCGCGCAGTTGTTTGCGAATACCCACAATTTCTCGGTAGTGACGCAACACCTCGACATAGCCGCGCACCGCGAGTTTTTCATAAGGCCACCAAGGCTCAAACTCTTGGGCCGCCATACGCGGACCACCAATGCCAGAGCTATGCATGTCAGGCCATTTGTCACGCATGCCGCCCAACAACAGGCTAGCCAGCAAATCGCCCGAAGCCTCGCCTGCAACGAGCGCGAAAGACAAAGCCTCGGCCATTTGAATTAGCGAATGATGCCGCGTTGCGGCGAGGTGTGGCTCAAGAAGTCCAGCATCATCGCCACGTCAGCAGCGGCTTCTGGTTTTTCTTGGGTCAATTCAGCGATGCGCACTTTGGCTTGGTCCAAGGTCAAATCATCGCGGTACAAAGCTTTGTGCATGGCCTTCACCGCGCTGATACGCTCGGCAGAAAAGCCGCGACGGCGCAAGCCTTCAAAGTTCATGGAGCGTGGTTCAGCGGGCTGGCCCTGGCACATCACAAACGGTGGCACATCGGCAAACAACAATGAATGCATGGCCGTGAAACTGTGCGCGCCAATACGCACAAACTGATGCACCACGGTAAAGCCGCCCAAAATCACCCAGTCACCCACATGCACGTGACCTGCCAACTGGGCGCTATTGGCGAAGATGGTGTGATTGCCAACCACGCAATCATGCGCTAAGTGCACGTAGGCCATGATCCAGTTGTCGTTGCCTACTTGGGTCACACCCGTATCACCGGGGGATCCGATGTTGAATGTACAAAACTCGCGGATGGTATTGCGGTCGCCAATGACAAGCTGACAGGGCTCACCCGCGTATTTTTTGTCTTGTGGGATTGCACCTAACGAATTGAACTGAAAAATGCGGTTGTCATTGCCAATCGTGGTGTGCCCCTCGATCACGCAATGTGGGCCCACGGTGGTGCCCGCACCAATGCGGACATTGGGGCCAATGATGGTGTAAGGGCCGACCTGCACCGAGCTGTCGAGCTCGGCTTTGGGATCCACAATGGCTGTTACGTGAATGAGGCTCATCGTCTGATAATTGGCTTATGGGCTTACGGGGCGCTAGGCGATGGCGCGCATGGTGCACATCAAATCTGCTTCAGTGGCCACCACGTCTCCCACTTTAGCGCGGGCCTTGAATTTGAAGATTCCTGCTTTCATGCGATCCAACTCCACTTCTAAGATGAGCTGGTCACCTGGTTCAACAGGTCGCTTGAAACGCGCGGCATCAATGCCTGCAAAGTAATACACGGTCTTGTCATCGGGCGCAGAACCCAAAATATCAAACGCTAACAAAGCTGCGGTTTGTGCCAAGGCTTCCAAGATCAACACGCCTGGCATCACTGGATGGTGTGGGAAATGACCGCCGAAGAAGGGTTCATTCATGGTCACATTCTTGAGCGCCTTGATGCTTTTGCCTTTTTCTAACTCCAGAACACGGTCCACTAACAAAAAAGGATAACGGTGTGGCAACTGCTTCAAGATTTGGTGAATATCCATGCTCATTTTTTTTGACTTTCTAAAACGGATTCGAGAGATTTGATGCGGTCGCGCAGACGGTGCAATTGGCGCAGGGTAGCGGCATTTTTTTCCCAAGACGCATTGTCGTCGATGGGGAACACGCCGCTGTATTGACCGGGCTGACGGATAGATCGCATCACTACCGATGCAGCCGAAATGTGAACATCATCAGCCAGCTCTAAATGACCCAACACAATTGCACCACCACCCACCGTGCAGTTAGCGCCAATACGCGCACTGCCCGCCACACCGGCACAACCGGCCATGGCTGTGTTGGCACCCACATGAACGTTGTGACCGATTTGAACTAGGTTATCCAGCTTGACGCCGTCTTCGATGACCGTGTCATCCAGAGCGCCTCGATCGATACAGGTATTGGCCCCGATTTCCACATCGTTGCCAATGCGCACAGCACCCAGCTGCTCTATCTTCTCCCAGCGGCCTTCAAACAAAGCAAAGCCAAAACCATCGGCTCCGATCACAACACCCGCATGCACGATGCAACGGTCACCCAAGTGGCAATCTTCACCCACAGTGACACCAGATTTGAGCCACGTATTTGCACCGACCTGGGCCCCACGCTCGATCACACAAAGTGGACCAATGCGAGCCGTTGCATCAACCTTTGCCAGTGGGTGAATCACGGCACTGGGATGCACCAAGGTTTCATCCTTCACACGCGTGTGCTGACGCCACAGCTGGGTCAGCTTGGCGAAGTAATGATACGGGTTGTCTGCCACTATCAAGGCCGCAGTCACTTTGACAGTCTCGGCGACAGCGGGTGAAACAATGACACAACCCGCCTGAGTGCCGGTGAGATGGGATTGGTATTTGGGATTGCTTAAAAAACTCAGCGTGTCGGCCTGAGCGGTGTCAAGCGGAGCAAGCTTATGTACGAGTTGTTTGGGGTCGCCTATAAGTCGCCCACCTAAGCTGTCGATGATCTGGCCGAGACTCAGTGCCACGGCTTTTATTTAGCCGCGTTGATGACCTTGAGCACCTTATCAGTGATGTCGTGCTTGGGATTGATGTAAACAGCCTCTTGCAACACCAAATCGTATTTTTCAGCTTCAGCCACTTGCTTGATCACGCGGTTGGCTCGCTCGAGCACTTGTTGAAACTCTTCGTTCTTGCGAGCATTGAGTTCTTCCTGAAACTCACGACGCTTGCGCTGAAAGTCCCGGTCTTGTTCACCCAATAGCTTTTGGCGTGAAAGACGCTGCGACTCAGACAGGGTGGGAGCTTCACGCTCGAATTTTTCAACAGCTGATTTCAATGCGTTGCCAGAACTCTCTAAGTCTTTTTCACGCTTAGAAAACTCTTGCTCTAACCTGGTTTGGGCTTGCTTAGCCGTATTGGCTTCTTTGAAGATGCGATCGGTATTGATAAAGCCGATTCGAATTTCGTCAGCTTGCGCGCAAAACGCGACCAAGCAGAGCACAACAGATAAGGAAATTTGACGAGTAAACATGTTCATCAGAAGGATGTCCCGATTTGGAATTGCAATTGTTGAATTCTATCGCCTGGAAACGACCGAAGTGGACGGGCCCAAGCAAAACGCAAAGGGCCCATTGGGGAGACCCAACTCAAACCTACGCCGTAAGCACTACGCAATTGAGAAAAGTCAATTTTTTCGAATTCTCCGTAGACATTACCCATGTCGTAAAACCCATAAAGACGCAACGATCGATCATTTCCAGCACCTGGAAACGGCAGAAGGAATTCTGTATTCATCGTCACCTTTTTGGCACCGCCGATGACCGGGCCCGTGATGTCTCTTGGGCCAAGTGTTCCTTGCTCAAAACCACGGACGGAACCTAAACCACCCGAGTAGTAGTTTTTATAAAACGGCAAAGTTTGGCCGTTTAAACCTTTACCCAAGCCCAAATCAGCATTGAATGCAAAAGTGTATTGCTTGGTGATAGGAAAGTATTGCTGGTACTGACCACCGAACTTCGCATATCGGGCATCACCAAATGCACCTAATTCACTGTTCAAACGAATAAAATTGCCACTATTGGGGTTTAAGTAACTGTCCCGGCTGTCACGCGCCCAACCTGCAGTCACTGGAACGTTGGAAGCCACGCATCCAAACTGTTGGCACAAACGGGCGTGCACACCCAACATGTTGGTACCAGGAACCAACTCGGTGCGCTCTGCCGCCGTACCCACAAAAACACGATCCAACTCACTGAACGGCAAACCAAAACGCAAACCCAAACCAGAAGTGATCATGCGGTAGTTACCGCCCTGCTGCACATACGGCTTGCTCGAGCGGTGATAAAGCTCAATAGTGCGCGAAACGCCGTCTTCTGTGAAGTACGGGTCAGTGGTGTTCAATACATAGTACTGGTTGTACTTGCTCGTACTGACCTGCAAACCAAGGTTGTGGCCCGAACCAAAGACGTTGTCTTGTTGAATGCCAAAAGACAGAGTCACCTTTTCTGCGCTAGAGAAACCTGCACCCAAGGTCAACATACCCGTGGGCTTTTCGACCACGTTGACGTTCAAATCCACCTGATCTTGAGATGATGGAACTTCTTGCGTATCCACTTCAACATCCTTGAAATACCCTAAACGATTCACGCGGTCACGCGACAGTCGAATTTTTTCGCCGTCGTACCAAGACGCTTCAGTTTGGCGGAATTCGCGCCGCACAATCTGGTCCCGTGTGCGGTTATTGCCTACGATATTGATGCGCCGAACATAAGCGCGACGTGCTGGGTCAGCAACCAAAACGAGCTTCACGCGATTGGTCGTCCGGTCTATTTCTGGACGTACATCGGTCCTTGCAAAAGCAAAACCAAAATTACCAAAGTACTCGTTAAAGGCCTTGGTAGTTTTCGTCACTTCATCGGCGTTATAGGCTTTGCCCGCTTGAATTTCAATCAAAGATTTGAATTCATCGTCTTTGCCAAGGTAGTAGCCCTCCATGACCACTTCAGACACCACGAAGCGATCGCCCTCAGTCACATTGATGGTGATGCTGATGTCTTGTTTATTGGGGGAAATTGCTACTTGGGTGGAGTCAATCCGAAACTCTAAGTAGCCACGAGCCAAGTACCAAGCACGCAAGGTTTCTAAATCTGCATTGAGTTTGGTCCGTGAATACCGGTCAGACTTGGTATACCAACTTAGCCAGTTGCCAGTACCTTGATCAAACTGATCCAGCAACTTGGATTCATCAAACGCTTTACTGCCCACCACACGCATTTCTTTGATTTTGGCTAAATCACCTTCGACCACCGTGAATGACAAATTCACGCGGTTGCGATCAGCAGGTGTAATGGTCGTGATGATTTCAGCGCCATACAAACTGCGACTTACATATTGACGCTTCAACTCTTGCTCAGCTCGGTCGGCCAAGGCTTTGTCAAACGGACGGCCCTCTGCCAAACCGATGTCACGCAAAGCTTTGCGCAGCACGTCTTTGTCAAACTCCTTGGTGCCTATGAATTCCACTTGGGCGATATTGGGGCGCTCTTCAACGATCAACACCAACACATCGCCATTGACTTCAATGCGCACGTCTTTGAAGAGACCTAAGGCAAACAAACTGCGAATTGCAGCGGCACCTTTTTCATCGTTGTAGTCGTCACCCACACGAAACGGAATAGATGCAAACACAGTCCCAGGCTCGACGCGCTGCAAACCCTCAACGCGGATGTCACGCACATTGAAAGGGTCTGCTGCCAGCGCATTGAAAACCATCAAGGTACCTGCAATGAATGCTGCAGTCTGAGCCAAGGTGGTGCGACGGAATTGTGTAAGTTGCATAGTCATGGGATGTATAAGAGACTCATGGAAGCCAACCCAGGCGAACCACATCGTTAAAAAGAGAAAAAACCATCAATGCCACAAGGATTGACAAGCCAACACGCTGCAGGGCGTCAAACCATGCGGGCGAAGGAGGATGGCCAGTACAAAACTCGTAAAGATAATACAACAGGTGTCCACCATCGAGCATCGGCAAAGGCAGCAGATTGAACACACCCAGACTGACGCTGACGAGAGCCAAATAACTCAAATACGCACCCAGTCCTAAACTGGCTGAACGCCCCGCATAGTCAGCCATCGTGAGCGGGCCACTGAGCTTATCGAGCGACGCATGACCCGTCAACAAGCGCCACAACATGTCCAGCGTCATCACGATGATCTCCCATGTCTTGATCGTGGCTTGGCCAAGCCCATCGAACACACTGGACTGCACCCACACTTTGGCGGGCGGCTCTCCGACCTGTGCACCAATGCGCCCCATGAATTGCGAGCCATCTGGCACACGCTCTGGCGTGACATCGATTTGTAACAAACGCCCTTCACGGGCGATAAGCCACGCTTGTATCCCTGGCACGTGTTGCTGACCGCTGGCACGCACAGCCGCACGCAAAGCGCTGGCGTCATTCACCACTTGTCCGTCAATGCGAAGCACTTCATCGCCCCGCCGCAAGCCTGCCATATCCGCTGGCCGCCCTGGTTGTAAGTCGCCCAACACAGCTCGGCTCCAAGCCCACGTGAAACCCCACGCTTGCCAAGCGTTGCTGTCCTTTGCCACAGTGCCAGGCACAAGAGCGGGCAAACTCACCATGCGCGAACTTTGCTTGCCTTGCGGCTGCACTTCTAGAAAAACCGAAGAGTCATCGTGCTGAAGCAGCCACCAACGCAGGGCATCAAGCGAGGCCATCTCCTGCAAATTATCGGCAGAGGTGCCCGCGCTCAGCACCGTGTCGCCGCTACGCAAACCAGCCGCATCAGCCATGGAGCCAGCCACAGGGGCAGCCAAAGTGGCCTGCGTTTCGTATTGCCCCACCCAAAAGGTGGCCGCATACAAACACACGGCCAACAACAAGTTCGCGAGAGGGCCTGCCGACACAATGGCGGCTCTTGCCCACAAAGGCTGACGGTTAAATGTCATGGGGGCATCTTGGGGAGACACATCTGCCGCTTGCTCGTCGAGCATCTTGACGTAGCCACCCAAAGGAATCAGGCTGATACAAAACTCGGTGTCTTGTCCTGCGTGTGGTATGCGTGATTTCCAACGCAACACAGGTTTGCCAAAACCAATCGAAAACTTCAGAACTTTCACACCGCACGCCACCGCCATGCGGTAGTGGCCCCACTCGTGCACGGTGATCAACACACCCAGTGCGAGCAAGAAGGCTAAAACCGTCATGCCTTACTTGGCCAACAAGCGCACAGCGTCTTCAGCCACGGCACGGGCCTGTGCATCCAAAGCCAGCAAGTCATCCAAACTGTGTGGTGCAGCAGGTGACATGTGCGCCATGCAGTTTTGATTCACATTGTGAATTTGGTCGAAGCGAATCCGTCCCTCTAAAAAGGCGGCGACCGCAATTTCGTTGGCCGCATTGAGCACAGCGGTTGTGCCGCGCGGGCCGCGCAGAGCATCCCACGCCAGATGAATGCCCGCAAAGCGCTCGGGGTGGCCGTGATCGTCCAAAGCCTCAAAGGTCATGGCCGACAAGGCATGAAAGTCCAAGGCTTGCGCACCAGAAGTCATGCGTTCAGGCCAGCTCAAGCCATAAGCAATTGGCACACGCATGTCTGGTGAGCCCAGCTGAGCCACCACCGACGTGTCACGGTACTGAACCATGGAATGGATGATGCTTTGTGGGTGAATCACCACCTCTAAACGTTCAGGTGGCAAGCCAAACAAATAACGCGCTTCGATCACCTCCAGCGCTTTGTTCATCATGGTGGCAGAGTCCACCGAAATCTTGCGACCCATCACCCAATTGGGATGCGTGCATGCTTGCTCTGGCGTGACGTCTTTGAGGGAGGCCAATTCACGCGTGCGAAATGGTCCGCCAGATGCTGTGAGGATGATTTTTTCAACACGCGTGTTCCAAGTAGACGCATCTTCAGGCAAGGACTGAAAAATCGCCGAGTGTTCGCTGTCAATAGGCAGCAGCGTGGCACCGCCTTGTTTGACGGCATCCAAAAACACTTCGGCACCGACCACCAAGGCCTCTTTGTTGGCTAACAGCAAACGCTTGCCAGAACGGGCGGCAGCCAAGCAAGGTGACAAACCTGCGGCGCCCACGATTGCTGCCATCACCACATCCACATCTGGATGCGCTGACACTTCATCTAATGCGGCAGACCCACAGAGCACTTGTGTATTCAAACCCTCAGCCTGAATTTTGTCTGTCAATTGTTTGGCCGATTCCGCAGTCACCATCACCGCAAAGCGAGGTTTAAACTGCTCGCATTGACGCAACATCAGATCCACTTGGCTGGCACCTGTCAGCGCAAACACTTCAAATTGTTCGGGGTGACGTGCAATGACGTCCAGGGTATTGGTGCCAATAGAGCCCGTCGAGCCCAGAACTGTGATGCTCAGGGGTTTGTGATTCATAACGTCTGCACCAACATCATGGCCAATGGCAAGGCGGGCAGCAAAGCGTCCACACGGTCCAACACACCACCATGTCCTGGCAACAAGTGACTGCTGTCTTTCATGTCAGCACTGCGCTTGACCAAAGACTCGACCAAGTCACCCGCCACACTCATCATGGTCAAAAACACAACCGACAACACCAAAAACGGTGCGCCACGGCTGTAAAGCAGGGTGTACAAACTTCGACTGTCCAAAGCGAATTGAGAGTCAACCCAAATCCAAACACAGGCCATGATCAACACGCCCAGCATGGCGCCCCACACGCCTTCCCAACTTTTACCTGGGCTAATGGCTGGTGCTAGTTTGCGTCGACCGAACGCACGACCAGAAAAATAAGCCGCCACATCTGCGACCCAAACCAACATCAACAAAGACATCAAAAAATTCACACCAATAACTTTGGCTTGGTAAATGGCAAGCCAAGATAGCCACAAGGCCAACACGCCCAGTGTCAAACGCAACCAGCGAGAAATCAAAATCCAACGGCTGATGCCATGCCGAATCAACCAAGCCGCAATGAAAACCCAAGCAGCCCCTGTAATGGTCCAAATATTGTTAGGCGGTTCATACGCCCAACGTGCAGACCAAGCAAAAAGACAGAGCATCACGCAAACGGCAGACACGCGCAAGGCGCTTCGCATCTCAAAACCATTCAAACGTCCCCACTCCCATGCGCCTGCAGCGATCAGAATGAGCGTGAGACACGCCATAGGTTCCGCCGTATCAGCCAACAATGCAGGCAACAGGAGCCCTAACAAGACCAGCGCAGTGATGACGCGTTGCTTTAACATCAGGCTTAGACCGACATGATGTCTTGTTCTTTGCTAGCAATGAGTTTGTCAATCTCAGCAATGTGGCTGTCGGTTACTTTTTGGGTATCGGCTTCTGCGCGTTTTTGGTCGTCTTCAGAAGCAAGTTTGTCTTTCACCAGCTTCTTCACTGATTCATTGGCATCACGACGCAAATTCCGCACGGCGATCTTGGCGTTCTCCCCTTCTGTACGAACCACTTTGGTCAACTCTTTGCGGCGCTCTTCTGACATCGGAGGCATGGGCACACGAATCAGCTCGCCCATCGAAGAGGGGTTCAAACCCAAATCGCTGTCGCGGATGGCTTTCTCAATCTTGGCTCCCATGGGCTTTTCCCAAGGCTGCACGCTCAAGGTGCGGGCGTCCAGCAATGACACGTTGGCCACTTGACTGATGGGTACCATAGATCCGTAGTAATCGACTTGCACGGTGTCCAGCAATGAGGGACTGGGTCGGCCTGTACGAATTTTGGTCAAGCTGTTGCTGAAGGCCGCGATGGACTGGCCCATTTTGGTTTCTGTGGTTTTCTTGATGTCAGCGATGGTCATGTTGTGCTCCTGGGGCAGCGCAGGGTGAAGGTCCAAAAAAACTGGGAATTACGCGTGCACCAACGTGCCTTCGTCTTCACCCATGACGACGCGCTTGAGCGCACCGTTCTTGAAAATAGAGAACACTTTGATGGGCAATTTTTGGTCACGGCACAACGCAAAAGCGGTGGCGTCCATGATGCCTAGATTCTGACCAATCGCTTGGTCAAAGCTGAGCTCCGTGTAACGCGTGGCGTTGGGGTCTTTCTTGGGGTCGGCTGAGTAAACGCCATCCACCTTGGTGGCTTTGAGCACCATTTCAGCACCAATCTCAGCACCGCGCAAAGCGGCGGCTGTATCAGTCGTAAAGAAAGGGTTGCCTGTACCGGCTGCGAACACCACCACTTTGCCCTCTTCGAGGTATTGCAAAGCTTTAGGACGCACATAAGGCTCGACCACTTGGTCAATGGCTATGGCGGACATAACACGAGCGGTCAAACCTGTTTTGTTCATGGCATCGGCCAAGGCCAGTGAGTTCATCACGGTAGCCAACATGCCCATGTAGTCGGCTGTGGCGCGGTCCATACCCACAGAACCACCGGCGACACCGCGGAAGATGTTGCCGCCACCAATAACGATGGCCACTTCCACACCGAGGTGGATGACCTCAGTCACCTCGTCAACGATACGTACGATGGTAGCGCGGTTGATACCAAACGCATCGTCACCCATCAAGGCCTCCCCCGACAGCTTGAGCAAGATACGCTTGTAGGCTGGCTTGGGTGAGGTCACGATAAGGCTCCTTGATGTGTGAGATGAAATTTGTTTAGGGAGATATCAAAAGGGGAGCCTAAGCCCCCCTTTAATTTAAGCAGACTGCTTGGCGGCAGCGACTTGGGCAGCCACTTCAGCGGCAAAGTCGTCGACCTTCTTCTCAATGCCTTCGCCCACCACATACAGGGTGAAAGAAGCCACTTTAGTGTTGGCAGTCTTGAGCATTTGCTCAACAGTTTGCTTGTCGTTCTTGACGAAAGTTTGGTCAAATAAAGACACCTCTTTGAGGTACTTCTGCACAGAGCCTTCCACCATCTTGGTGACGATGTCGGCAGGCTTGCCAGACTCAGCAGCCTTGGCTGCGGCGACTGAACGCTCTTTTTCGATCAAGTCAGCAGGCACATCAGCGCTGGTCAACGCCACTGGCTTCATCGCAGCCACATGCATGGCCACATCTTTAGCAGCCGTTTCGTCGCCGTCAAACTCGACCAACACGCCAATCCGTGTGCCGTGCAAGTAAGCGGCCAATTTGTGTGCACCGTCAAAACGCTTGAAGCGGCGAAAACTCATGTTCTCGCCGATCTTGCCGATCAAACCTTTACGCACGTCTTCGAGTGTCGGACCAAAACTTTCCTGCGCGTAAGGCAAAGCGCCCAAGGCCTCGATAGAAGCAGGGTTGTGCTCAGCCACCAATTTGGCAGCTGCCTCAGCCAGTGCCAAGAAGCTGTCGTTCTTGGTCACAAAGTCAGTTTCGCAGTTCACTTCCAACAAAGCGCCAGTGTTGCCACTGATAAAGCTAGTCACCACACCTTCGGCGGTGACGCGGCTAGAGGCCTTGCCAGCTTTGCTGCCGAGCTTGACGCGCAGCAGCTCTTCTGCTTTGGCCATGTCGCCTTCGGCCTCTGTCAAGGCTTTTTTACACTCCATCATGGGAGCGTCGGTTTTTGCACGTAACTCAGCGACCATGCTTGCGGTAATTGCTGCCATTTAATTTCTCCGTCTTCAGTTCAAAACAATTTGGGTGTGAAAAAGGGGCTCCACAAGCCCCTTTTCAAACTTGGGCCGCGTGATTAAGCAGCAACTTCAACGAACTCTTCATCGCCTTCGGTCACAGCTTTGACCAAGTCGTTGGTAGCGTTGGCACGACCTTCGATGATCGCATCAGCGATACCGCGGGCATACAAAGTCACAGCCTTTGACGAGTCGTCATTGCCTGGGATGATGTAGTCGATGCCTTCGGGTGAGTGGTTCGAGTCCACCACGCCAATCAATGGGATGCCCAGCTTCTTGGCTTCAGCGATGGCGATCTTGTGGTAGCCAACATCGATCACAAAAATCGCGTCAGGTAACACAGCCATGTCTTGAATGCCGCCGATGTCTTTCTCAAGCTTTTCCATTTCGCGCTTGAACATCAGTTGTTCTTTTTTAGACAAGGTATCCAAGCCAGCTTCTTGCTGGATTTTCATGTCTTTCAAACGCTTGATGGATGTCTTGACCGTTTTGAAGTTGGTCAACATGCCGCCCAACCAACGTTGGTCGACATAAGGCACACCAGCACGCTGTGCTTCTGAGGCGACGATTTCGCGAGATTGACGCTTGGTACCAATCATCAACACAGTGCCACGATTCGCAGACAACTGTTTGACGAACTTGATGGCATCTTGGAACATCGGCAACGATTTTTCCAAGTTGATGATGTGAATTTTGTTGCGGTGACCAAAGATGAACGGTGACATCTTTGGATTCCAGAAGCGGGTTTGGTGACCAAAGTGGACGCCTGCTTCCAGCATATCGCGCATAGTGACTGACATATTAAATACTCCGAAGGTTGGGTCTAAAATCCAGTCCACCATCACCGCCAGTTTTCATTCTTGAAAACTTTTGATAACACCTTGATTGGACTGGTTTGCGAGTGATGTTTGAACGAGCTTTAGGCGAATCCTTCAGCTCAGAAAACCTAAATATTCTAGCACAGCCATACATGTCTCCTAGCCCCATCCAACCGCCTTCAGTCAGGTTTCGCCCGTGAAAGTCGCCGTCATTGGCGCAGGCGTGATTGGCATCATCACCGCCTATGAGTTGGCGGCCCAGGGGCATGGTGTCACCGTTTTTGAGCGCCATGGCGCTGCCGCCGAAGAAGGCAGCTTCGCCAACACGGGCATCGCTTCAGCAGGCTACGCCGCGCCTTGGGCTCGTCCTGGCATGGTCCAACACGTGTTGACTCACCTTTGGCAACAAGACACCCCGCTGCGCATTACAAGCCCCAGCATCGCTGAATGGAAATGGCTGTGGCAAATGGGCAAATCCTGCGACAGCACAACGTTTGCTCTCAACCGCGCCAATATGCTGCGATTGGCGGAGTACAGCAGCCATCGCATGCGCACCCTCACCGACACCCTGAACTTAGAACACGAGCGTAGCCAAGGTTTGATGGTGCTGCTGCGCACCGAGCGTGACATACAACGCATGCAAGCCGGCTTGCAGGTCGTGCGTGATGCTGGCTTAGGCTTCAAAACATTGACCGCCCAAGAAGCTCGCGTCGTAGAACCCGCACTTGACCCAGAAACCTCACTGGCGCAAGCCATTCACTTCCCCGATGACGAGGTCAGCAACTGCCGCCAATTTACCCTGCTGCTCAAAACCGAAGCAGAAACGCTGGGTGTGAAATTTCACTTCAACACCCCCGTGCTTCCCCTCTCCAAAGCGCAACCCAAAACCATTCGCACCTCTGGAAAAAGTACAGGCGAAACGTTTGATGCGGTGGTGGTGTGCGCAGGTCTTGCCAGTACGCAATTGATACGCCCTTTGGGGCTGCGTATTCCTTTAGCCGCCGTGCATGGCTACGCCATCAGCGCGGCCGTGAGGGAACCATTGGATGCGCCTCGCAGTGGCGTCATTGATGAGCAGTACAAAGTGGCCATCAGCCGCTTGGGCCAGCGCGTGCGTGTGTCGGGCGGCAATGAAATTGGCGGCAACGCCAAACGCCATGATCCAGCCAGCATCAAAATGCTTTACCGCGTGCTCGACAACTGGTTTCCGGGCGCCGCACGCACGCAAGACAACGTGCAAGTGTGGAAAGGCTCTCGCCCCATGCTGCCCGATGGCCCGCCGCTCTTGGGAGCCAGTGGCGTCTCGGGCGTGTGGCTCAATTTAGGCCACGGAGCCAGCGGTTGGGCCTTGGCCTGCGGCAGCGCACGCGTGGTGGCGGACAGCATCAGCGGCAAAAGCTCAGACATCGATTTGCAAGGCTTGGGCCTTGAACGATTACATCTTCAACGATGAGCACTTTGGGCCTGACGCAAGCACTCAGCAGCCAAGACCGGTGGCCATTGCACAGCGTTGCGCAAACCCAAGCTTTAGAACAACAAGCGCAAGCCACACTTCCAGCCAATACCTTGATGCAACGCGCCGGCTTGGCCACGGCACAACTCGCCATGGCCATTGAGCCGCATGCCCGCACTGTTTGGCTCGCCTGCGGCCCCGGCAACAATGGTGGCGACGGGCTGGAGGCAGCCGTTCATTTGCAAGCCTGGGGCAAACAGCCCATCGTCACGTGGCTTGGCAGCGAAGCAAAAGCAACTCCAGATAGCAAACAGGCATGGCTTCGCGCCAAAGCCTTAGGCGTGACCTTTGCTAAGCAGCCACCTCATGACTTTGACCTCGCCATCGACGCCCTCCTCGGCATTGGCGTCCAACGCGGCCCCGAAGGTTTGATGGCGCAATGGCTAAGCGCCATTCAAGCGAGCAAAGGGCCTGTGTTGTGCGTAGACATTCCCACTGGTTTGTTGGCTGATACAGGCGAATGGTTAGGCCACACACAGATACATCACGCAACTGCCAACAGCCACGGTCAGCGCCACACCTTAAGCCTGCTCACTCTCAAGCCAGGCCTGTTCACTGCGGACGGACAAGATGCCGCAGGCCACGTGTGGTTCAACGACTTAGGCGTAGCAGCCTCACCTAGACCGTCAGCTTGGCTGCAACTGCATGTTGCAACAACTGCCAACCGACCACACAACAGCCACAAGGGTAGTTTTGGTGATGTGTCTGTTATTGGCGGCGCGCCAGGCATGGCGGGTGCAGCGATGCTGGCGGGCATAGCCGCGCTGCATGGCGGGGCTGGCCGCGTGCTGCTGGGTTTGATGGACGAAGGGGCGCATCATGCCGTCACAGCAGCGCACCCTGCGTTGATGGTGCGCGCGCCTGTTGAGTTGGACTTCGCAACATCCACGGTGGTGTGCGGATGCGGTGGCGGCGATGGCATTCATGCCTTATTGCATACCGTGCTGTCATCATCAGAGAAATTGGTTCTGGATGCGGATGCGTTAAATGCGATTGCGCGTGACACCGCGCTGCAGATCTTGCTCAAAAAACGCAGCAAACGCCAAAAGCCTACCGTGCTTACGCCGCATCCACTGGAAGCCGCCAGGCTGCTGAACTGCGCAGCCAAAGACGTGCAACACAACCGACTGCAAGCAGCACAACTTTTGGCCGACACATTTCAATGCGTGGCGGTGCTCAAGGGTTCAGGCAGCATCATTGCCAGCCCGCACCACAACGCTGTCATCAACGGCTCGGGTAATGTTTTACTGGCGACAGCTGGGACGGGGGATGTGCTGGCGGGTTTGATGGGTGCTTATATCGCACGCCGTGACGATGTGTTTGAAGCTGCTAGCCATGCTGTGTTCGCACACGGACACGTGGCAGATATATGGCCCAGTGACGGGCCAGCACTCGATGCTGCGACACTGGCAGCATCGGTGCGTTAAAGACCAGCGGCCTCAGCGACGATTCACTTGCGAGAGCGTCGGCTTTTAGCGGCGGCTTTTTTGTCAGCCGATTTGCGTGGCGCGACAGACGCAGACTTAGGCTCTCCGCGACCCTCTTTGCCACCCATTTTGGTGAACGCTTTTTTCACCGCACTTTTGAAGTTCTGAATGGGTGAGCCCGAAGCATCTTTGCCATTGCGTGGCAACAACTCATCGGCCTCTCGCACCAAACGAAAATCAATTTTGCGGCCGTCTAAGTCCACGCGGCTCACTTGGATCCGCACACGCGAGCCAATGCCATAGCGAATGCCTGTGCGCTCGCCACGCAACTCTTGACGCATCTCGTCAAAGCGGAAATATTCACCGCCAAGCTCGGTGATGTGCACCAAGCCTTCCACATACATGGCATCCAAGGTCACGAACAAACCAAAGCTGGTGGCCGAGCTTACGACTCCCCCATACTCTTCACCCAAATGCTCACGCATGTACTTGCACTTGAGCCAGGCTTCCACGTCACGGCTGGCTTCATCGGCGCGGCGCTCGTTGGCACTGCAATGTAAGCCTGCGGCTTCCCACGCTTGCAGGTCGATCGATGGTTTGACTTTTTCAATCAGCTTGTTTTCTGGCTCACGCACACGAGAAGCCAAACGACGCGCCAGCTTGGCATGCGCCTCACCGGGTGTTGGCAACGCTGGCAAGGTGTATTTGCGCTTGAGCAAAATGGCTTTGATCACGCGGTGCACCAACAAGTCCGGGTAGCGACGAATGGGGCTGGTGAAGTGGGTGTAGGCATCAAAGGCCAAACCAAAGTGACCATTGTTGTCAGGGGTGTAAACCGCTTGTGACATGGAGCGCAACAACATCGAATGGATTTGTTGCGCATCGGGCCGCTCTTTGGTGGCTTCAGCGATGGCTTGAAATTCAGAAGGCTTGGGGTTGTCGCCAACTGTCAAACCCACACCTGTGGCTTTGAGGTAGCCGCGCAGCACATCAATCTTCATGGGTGATGGACCTTCGTGCACACGGAATAAGCCAGGGTGCTTGCTTTGCAAGATGAAGTCTGCGCTACACACGTTGGCAGCCAACATGGCCTCTTCAATCAACTTGTGGGCATCGTTGCGCACACGCGGCACGATTTTGTCGATGCGGCCGCTTTCATCGCACACAATTTGTGTTTCGGTGGTTTCAAAATCAACTGCGCCACGCGCACGACGGGCTTTGTTCAAAGCGCCATACACATCGTGCAAGTTGAGCAAATCGTCAATGCGGTCTTTGCGCTTGGCCGCTTCTGGGCCGCGCGTGTTCGACAAAATAGCTGCCACTTCGGTGTAGGTGAAACGCGCGTGGCTGAACATCACTGCGGGATAAAACTGATACGCTTCCACCTCACCCGAAGCGTTGACCATCATGTCGCAGACCATGCACAAGCGTTCGACATCTGGGTTCAATGAACACAGACCGTTCGAGAGCTTCTCGGGCAACATCGGAATCACACGGCGGGGGAAGTAAACGCTGGTGGCCCGGTCGTAGGCATCCACGTCAATCGGGCTACCAGTTTCCACATAGCTGCTCACATCGGCAATAGCTACTAACAATCGCCAGCCTTTTCCCTTGCCTACTTTGATGGGTTCGCAATAGACCGCATCATCGAAGTCGCGAGCATCTTCACCGTCGATGGTGACCAAAGGCACATCGGTCAAATCCACGCGGTCTTTTTTATCCTGAGGACGCACCTTGTCTGGTAAGGCGCGGGCCATGGCCAAACATGCGTCTGAAAACTCATATGGCACGCCGTATTTACGCACAGCAATTTCGATTTCCATGCCGGGGTCATCAACCTCACCCAACACTTCTTTGATACGACCCACAGGTTGGCCGTACAAACTGGGGGGCTCAGTCAGCTCAACCACCACCACTTGACCGACCATTGCTTTGGCCGTTGCACCTTTGTTGATCAACACATCTTGGCCGTAACGTTTGTCTTCGGGCGCAACTAACCACACACCACTCTCTTGCAACAAACGTCCGATGATGGGCTGCTTGGATCGCTCCAAAATTTCAACCACTCGCCCCTCTGGGCGACCTTTGCGGTCTAAACGAACAACCCGCGCTTTAACGCGGTCACGGTGCAAGACAGCGCGCATTTCATTCGGTGGTAAAAAAATATCTGGCGAGCCATCGTCACGCTGAACAAAACCATGACCATCACGGTGCCCCGAGACAGTGCCGACAAACTCTTCCAACAATCCACTGGTTTGTACTGAATTCTTGATACAATTCTCTCTTTCCTGAAATGCCCAGGTGGCGGAATTGGTAGACGCACTAGTTTCAGGTACTAGCGAGTAACATCGTGGGGGTTCGAGTCCCTTCCTGGGCACCACGCGGGGTAAAAGTCTGTAAAAGTTGTTAAAAATCAACAACTTACACTACAACCGATTACTCCGAAAATGCGTAAATTACATATTCACTACGCACAAATTACGCACAAACCCACACTTCCAACACAGCAACCAGTAAGCACTGTTACGTTTTGACTGCACTCGGAATTCAAAACTCTAGGTTTGTAAGAGTTCCAATCACTTGTGTTATCCAATGTAAATTCTCAAGGTCTTCCCTCAAAGAATTTACTCTTAAATCCAGCCCACATGATACGGGCTTATGCCTTCAAAACACGCCTCTTGATATGACATATTCGTGTCATCGCCAAAGCAAGGGTTTTGACACAATCCCGCTCCAAGGGATACAGAGCGAAGCATACTGATCAATCCTAAGGAACCAGCCCCCGATCGGTGCGCATGATGGGGTACTTGTTATAAGTTGGGTCATGATAGGGAATTTCACGAATCCAAAAATCCATGCGTTGGTCTGGGTCGTCATGAAAACGATCATCACGATCCATTCTGGTCTGATATTCTTTTCGAAGTGCTGACAACTTACGATGTAACGATTCACCATATCTTTCGCGAATGCGTCGATCTTGCCCATACATCCATTGTGCAATTTGAAGTTGTCGATGGTTGGATATGTGATCTGTAATTTCGTAAGCTGTATTAAAAAGCCCCCATCGAGACAAAGAGTCAGGCGCAGCTGGCTCTAGCAGGTGAGCAACCATTAAAGCGCGCGCCTGTCGAACCGGAACAAACAGTGATCCAGCTAGCAAATTAACATTTGCGCCCATCCATTCACCGCTGATATTTGTACGAAGCCGACCTTGGAATGTTCTTGAATCAAAAGAAATACTCTCTGGGTCCACGCGTAATTCTTGAACGGCAACCGCTTGAATGGCATGAGGTAAAACGTGGTACTTGACGCCATGCTTTTGTAAATAAGGCAATACGACTGAGACCCAACCGACTGGAACGATGTATCCAGCTTGTGGCAAAACAGTGATGGCGTCGTTAACAGGTTGAATGTTACTGAAAACAGGGGTTTGCCAAACTACCGGCTGATTTAAATGATAGTTGATGTGGCGTCCACCAACTATAGGCGCGTTGTCATATGTGGTGTATTCGTAACCTAGCAAGTTCACCTGCCCAGAAGGAATTTCAATGCCTGTTTCCAGCATATTTTGCCAATCTAAGCTGACAACTTTGTTGTGCATTTTTTCAGAATTCTCATCCGCTTGAAGCACCGCCTTCAACAACTGCCGACCTTGCTGAGCAATCAATTCAAGTGAAGATGACAACACATCTTTACTTGTTTGTACACGTTTGACATATGGATCCCATGCATGATCCTCAACCAAAATGCCAATCCGATTTCGCAAGACCGCATAGACATGAGAGAACCTCGGAGCATCTACATCACGCATGATGCCTGCGCGTGGGTTTTCAAAGTCCAAAAGGACAGGCGTAAAGTCCAAAGGATGGTGTCCCATCGCTTGGAGTCGCGACATCATGTCTATAGAAAACTGATCAGACACTTCTTGCAACACGTCATCACTGCTAAACATAGGCGACATAGACAGTGACACATCGTGCCGAAAACGAACACCATCTGTGACGTGAAGATCCAAAGTGAGCAAGGGGTCCCACTGTGCAATCAAATTCAGCATCGCATTCATCTCACTGGCCTGCCCTAGCATCCAATCGCGATTGAGGTTGATTCGCTGAGCAGTCACACGTTCCCCCTGCAAACTAGGTCCATTTTGATTGGGGCGGTTGTAGGGACTGGGTCGCTCGTGGCCGTCCACATTAAAAACTGGTACGAACAAAAATACCTGATATTTGAGTGGGTCGTTAACGCCAGGTTTCTTTAATAAATCTCGAATAAGAATTAAACCAGCGTCCTTTCCATCAATCTCACCCGAGTGTGTACCACCAATTGCAAGCACAACTGGTATGCCCAAACTCCTAGCCTGACTTGGTGTCAATGCCCCGCTGCGACTGACAGCCAACGCCCAAATGGAACGACCTTCAGAGGTAAGCCCGATACTGAAACAGCGGACAAAATTTGGATAAGCTTTTGCAAGGTTATGGCACGTGCTTTCGACTTCTGAATAAGTGCCAGTCAATCGAAATTGACTGGCTTCAACTTGGTATCGATCAGCTGCATTTGCCTGAGTTTGCGCACTTATATCATCGGCGACGAATCCAATTAAGCACATAGCAAGAAGTAGAGAAATTCTATTCATCAGATCAACAATTCAATTCTTTGAAACCCTCGATCGCTCTTTCTGTGCATCAAGTTAAGTTAAACAAAAGCCACCTTTTGAGGTGGCTTTTGTCCCAAGGTAATTTAAATTGGCAATGCGACGAGATCATGACCATCTGTCGCCACCACTTTGGCACGGGTGAATTCTCCAACTTTCAAAACTTTGCTGAGTTTCTCAGGCGGCAGTAGCTTCACCACACCGTCAATCTCGGGGGCATCCGCATAGCTGCGGCCCACGCCACCTTTGCGCCCACCAGCGGGCGCTGAATCGACCAACACTTGAATGGTCGAACCAATGCGGCGCTTGAGCTTGGCAATCGACACCGCCTCTGCCACTGCCATGAAGCGCGCTTGGCGCTCGTCACGCACTTCTTTTGGCAACATGCCAGGAATATTGTTAGCAGCTGCGCCGTCCACGGGGCTGTAGGCAAAGCAACCTGCACGGTCAATTTCGGCCTCACGTACAAAGTTGAGCAAGTGCTCAAACTCCTCCTCGGTCTCGCCTGGAAAACCAGCGATGAAGGTACTGCGAATCACGATTTGCGGACACAGCTCGCGCCAACGCGCAATACGCTCAAGGTTCTTTTCACCACTGGCTGGACGCTTCATGCGCTTTAACACATCGGGGTGGCTGTGCTGAAACGGCACATCCAAATAGGGCAACACATGACCGGTAGCCATCAAGGGAATGATGTCGTCCACGCTGGGATATGGATACACATAGTGCAAGCGAACCCAAGCACCATAAGTCTCAGCTAACTTGGCCAAGGCTTGCGCCAACTCCAAGGTGCGTGTTTTGATGGGTTGGCCATCAAAGAAACCTGTGATGTATTTCACATCCACGCCATAGGCGGAAGTGTCTTGGCTGATGACCAATAGTTCTTTGACACCGCCTTCAAACAAGGCGCGGGCTTCTTTCAACACATCGCCAATGGGACGACTGACCAAATCACCCCGCATGGACGGGATGATGCAAAACGTGCAGCGGTGGTTGCAGCCTTCACTGATTTTCAAATACGCATAGTGCTTGGGCGTGAGCTTGACGCCTGCTTCGCCAAAGCTGTTGGGCACCAAGTCGATGAAGGGGTCATGCGGCTTAGGCAAATGTGCATGCACAGCGTCCATCACCTCTTGCGTGGCGTGTGGGCCTGTCACGGCCAACACGCTGGGGTGCATTTGCTTCACGAGGTTTGAACCGCCTTCGCCTTGGCGTGCACCTAAGCAACCCGTCACGATGACTTTGCCATTTGCGGCCAAGGCCTCGCCAATGGTGTCTAGGCTTTCTTTCACAGCGTCATCAATGAAGCCGCAGGTGTTGACGATGACCAAATCAGCGCCAGCAAAAGTTTTAGAGGTTTGATAGCCCTCGGCACTGAGTTGCGTCAAGATCAATTCGGAGTCGGTCAGGGCCTTGGGGCAGCCCAAGCTCACAAATCCAACTTTAGGTGTTGTTACTTCAGTCATTTACGGTTCAGTCCCATCACATCCATCATGTGTTCGGTTTGTTTTTGCAATTGCTCGGCATAGCTGCTCATCAATGTTGGCACGATGGGCAACTGAGGCACGTTGTCCATGAACGTTTGCACATTCTTTTCAAGGTAGGAACCCATGAAGCTTTGCATCGAATGCCCATAAAAGCGAATGATGTTAGCCAAGACCTGTTCGGTCAGGATGGGTGCGCCTTCCGACTCGTGCTCTAAGATGATTTGCAACAAGATGCTGCGTGTCAAGTCTTCACCCGACTTGGCATCGACCACCCGAAAAGGGGTGTTGTGCATGACCAGTTGCTTGATATCTGCCAAAGCCACGTAGCTGGATGACGCAGTGTCATACAAGCGGCGATTGGGGTACTTCTTGATCACGCGATCTTGCGTATCATCTGAAGTGTTTGATTTTTTGCTGCTCATCGAAGTCAGCTCCCGTTGAAATAGAAAAGCCCAGAACTGTTCAAACAGTGCCGGGCTTGACGGGGAACAATATGGTAGGCGCGATTGGAATCGAACCAACGACCCCCACCATGTCAAGGTGGTGCTCTAACCAACTGAGCTACGCGCCTACATTGTTCGAATAGTAAATTATAGCAGACTTCAACGGCGTTTTGCGGTGCGCACACCCCGAACTTCCTTCACCAAACCCAAGACTTTTTGCAACCGTCGCGAATCGCCCACTTCCACGGTGAAGGTCATCCACGCCAGATCTCTCACGGACTGCGTTTGCACGCCAATGACATTCATCTTGTCTTTGGCAAACACCTCTGAAATGTCGCGTAACAAGCCCTGACGGTCTATAGCCTCGATGTTTACATCCACCGGGTACACCAACGCTTGTGCCGAAGCGGAATGCCCCCAAGCTACGTCAATCACACGATCACCGCTACGAATGGCCATTTGGCGGAAGTTGCCGCAATCAGCGCGGTGAATGCTGACGCCTTTGCCGCGTGTCACAAAGCCACGAATGTCATCGGGCGGCGCTGGCTTGCAACACTTGCTGAGTTGCGTAAGCAAGGAATCAATGCCCACCACCAACACACCACTTTTAGAGGACTTGTCACTCGACTTGGCCTTCTTCAGACGCACATAGTCGTCTGCATCCAAGATAGCTGCAGGCGGATTCAACAACGTTTCGATGTTGCGCAAAGAGAACTCGTCTTTGCCCACGAGTTCAAACAAAGCCTCGGCAGACTTGAAGCCGAGCTGCGACGCCAAGTCATCCAGCTTCATCGCGGTCTTGCCTTCGCGCTGCATCAGTTTTTCAACCGCTTCGCGCCCCTTGGCAGCCGTTTCTTGCATGGCCTGCGCGTTGAACCACGCTCGCACTTTAGAGCGCGCCCGTGAGCTGGCTAAGAAACCCAACTCATGGTTGAGCCAATCGCGCGATGGGCCGCCTTCTTTGATGGCGGTCACCTCCACCGTCTGGCCGTTTTTCAGCTGCGTGTTGAGAGGCACCAACACCCCATCTACTCGCGCACCACGACAACGGTGGCCAAGGTTGGTGTGCAAGGTGTAGGCAAAGTCAATCGGCGTGGCCCCTTGGGGCAACTCGACCACCGCAGCGTCTGGCGTCAAGACATAGATTCGGTCACTCAGTGCATCGGTGGTGGCTTGGCTTTGTGCACCGGCTGACAGCTCCTGCTCCCAGGCCAAGAGCTGACGCAGCACCGCAATTTTGGCGTCGTAGTCGCCAGAGGCACTGACGCCGGCATAGCCTTTGGTTCCCGCCTCTTTGTAGGCCCAATGTGCAGCTACGCCGTCCTCGGCATGGGCATGCATGGCTTGCGTGCGTATTTGAATTTCAATGGGCCGCTGCTGGGCATCACTCACCACCGTGTGTAACGATTGATAGCCATTGGATTTGGGCTTGGCAATGTAGTCGTCAAACTCAGAATCGATTGGCGTAAAGTGGGTGTGCACCAAGCTCAAAGTGGCATAACAATCGGGCACCGTTGGTACGACCACGCGCAAAGCTCGCACATCAAACACATGCGAGAAGTCCAACGACTTGCCTCGCATTTTTTTGACGATGCTGTAGATGTGTTTAGGCCGCCCTGCGACCTGCGCGGTGATGCCTTGGGCTTTCAAGTCTGCCGCGAGGCTTTCGCGCAATTGCAGCATGTATTTTTCGCGCTCTGTGCGTTTTTCTTGGAGCAGCGAGGCAATTTCACGGTAGGTTACAGGCTCAAGAAAACGGAACGACAAATCTTCCATCTCCCATTTGATTTGCCAAATACCCAAACGGTTCGCCAAGGGTGCGAACACATGCAACGACTCGTAAGCCAAGCTTTGCGGCGCAGGTTGCTTGCTGGACGCGTAGTAACGCAATGTTTGCATGCGTGAGGCCAAACGCAACATCACCACGCGCAGGTCCCGCGAAAACGCCAACAGCATCTTGCGCACGTTCTCAGTTTGCAGTGCAACGATGTGCGATTGCGCTGCGACTTTACGCGCGTGGCGCTGAACGCGAATCAAACGCACGGTTTCTAAGGCCAGCTCAGCCAAGCTCGCACCGAATGCTTTGGCAATCACCTCCTCTGGCTTTTGCAAATGTTCTGCGGCGTAGACCAAATAACACGCGGCTTGCATGGCTTCAGAGCCGCCGATTTGACGCAAGATGGCTGTGACCGCATCGGCGTGTGCCAGCGAATCCTCGCCCGATTCCAGCGTTGCCCCTATCAGCAAAGGCTGAGCGAAGGCGCGCGCACGCACCAGCACTTCCGGCTGCTCAGACAGATCTTGCAACGAGTCGCTCAACATTGAGCGCAACTGTGTGTCTCCGTTATATTTCATTTAAGGCGCTGAACCGCATAATGTCTGTAGGTTTCTCATCGTAATGCATGGAGTTTTGAAAATGTCTGAACACACACTCATCGGTAAAACAGCGTTGGTCACGGGTTCCACCAGCGGCATTGGTCTGGGCATCGCCCAATCATTGGCACGTCAAGGTGCCAACATCATCCTCAACGGATTTGGAGACGCAGAAGGTCCTAAGGCAGAAGTGGCTGCATTGGGCGTCAATGTGGCCTTCCACGGCGCGGATATGAGCAAACCGTCTGACATTGAAGCGATGATGAAGTTTGCTGATGACACATTCGGTGGCGTTGACATATTGGTGAACAACGCAGGTATTCAACATGTGGCCTCGGTTGAAGACTTTCCAGTTGAGCGCTGGGACGCCATCATCGCCATCAACCTCACCAGCGCGTTTCATACTTCGCGCTTGGCCTTGCCTTACATGCAAAAACAAAACTGGGGTCGCATCATCAACGTGGCCTCGGTACATGGCTTGGTGGGATCAGCCCAAAAATCAGCGTACGTAGCCGCCAAACACGGCATCGTGGGTTTGACCAAAGTCACGGCACTTGAAAATGCCACCACGGGTGTGACTTGCAACGCCATTTGTCCAGGCTGGGTACTGACGCCGCTGGTTCAAAAACAAGTGGATGCCAAAGCCGCGGCCCTGCACATCTCCAACGGCGAGGCCATCAAGCTGCTCTTGGGTGAAAAAGAACCGTCTAGCCAGTTCACCACGCCCGAAGAGTTGGGCGAGTTGGCTGTCTTCTTCTGCTCCAAAGCGGCCAACAACGTGCGTGGCGTGGCTTGGAATATGGATGGAGGCTGGACCGCACAGTAGAAATTATGTGAAGATTCGGATTTTATTGAATACTTAAAAATTAAAATCAAATAATTTTTTACTTATAATTAAATCATTACAGCCGAATCCCACTTACCTTCGAGGTATGACACAAATCTACCCCAAAGAAACCAGCAAATTTGCAGACCGTTTTCGTGCCGCTCTCAAAGACGCGGGCGTCAGAGTCTCCGCAACCGTGATCGCAAACGAATTCAACTTGCGATATTGGGGTGATGGAATCTCCTCACACGCTGCGCGCAATTGGCTTATGGGTGTTTCCATCCCCAAACAAGACAAACTCCTTGTCTTGTCCAAGTGGCTCAAGATTTCACCTGAAGGATTGTTATTTGGCACCCCCCCGCCACGCCCAGTTGATGAAGCACTCAAAGACGACCGCATCAACCTCGTCGACCAACAGTTGATTTCTCGCTACTTCGCTTTGCAACCCGAACATCGACGAGTCGTGCGCGAGGTGGTGGAAGGTTTAGGTGCCTTAGGTCCTAAACCTTCTAGCCATCAATAAATCAGCACTACAGCGCGAGCTTCCATACTTAGGCCCTGTCCCACAGGGCCTATTTTTTCGGCCGTCTTAGCCTTCACATTCACACGCGACACATTAATCTCTAGCGCCTCAGCAATGCGTTGGCACATGGCAGGCATATGGGCTGCCAGCTTAGGCGCTTGCGCAACGATGGTGCTGTCTATGTTGCCAATTTGAAATCCTGCAGCGCGCACCATCTCAGCTGTCTTTTGTAATAACACCCAAGAATCCGCGCCTTTGTGGGCAGCATCTGTGTCTGAGAAGTGCCTACCGATATCACCCAGCGCTGCAGCACCCAACAAAGCATCAGTGATCGCATGCAACAAGACGTCTGCGTCTGAATGGCCAAGCAAGCCATGCGTGTGTTCAATGCGCACACCACCCAACATCAGCGGGCGACCTTCCACCAAGGCATGCACATCCCAGCCTTCACCAATTCGAAATGTGGGTACGGTCATTGTGTGTTCTTTCAATCGATCAATGCGTCAACGACGCGAATTCAAAATGGCAGCGGCCAAAGCAAAGTCTTCAGGGTAGGTCACCTTGAAGTTTTGCGCATTGCCAGGGACGAGCAGCGGGCTTAAGCCCATCGCCTCAATGGCGCTGGCCTCGTCTGTGACGGCTGCACCTGCGTGCTCTAGAGCATTCAACAACACGCCAATACGAAACATCTGCGGTGTTTGCGCCAGCCATTTATCTGCCCGGTCCACCGTTTGGGCCACACGACCATTCAATTCGACCTTCAGGGTGTCAGCTAGCTTATGAGCCAGCAAGCCACCCACGGCATCATCTTGGCAGGCATCTATCAAGGCATTGATTTGCTCGGGCGTCACCAAGCAACGCGCCGCGTCATGCACAAGAACCCAATCGTTGTCGTATGCGCCTTGCTTCAGCAGTGCGCGCAAACCAGCCAGGACGCTGTCGGCCCGTGTCGCCCCACCCGTGCGGGAGGTCGCAAACAAAGGCTGCGGATGCGCGGCCAGAACGCCCTCCATATGCACATCATCAGGAGCCAACACCAACACACCTTGTGCCATGCGTGCGACGCCTGCAAAGACCTTGAGCGTATGCACCACAAGCGGCAAACCTCCAATGTCCTGGTATTGCTTAGGCGTGGCCGTGCCCGCACGGCTGCCAAACCCCGCACAGGGAATGACAGCGAAGAAACGAATAGGTGTGTGTGTGCGTAAGGGCATTGAATAGGTTTGGGCTTCATTCAGCTGAAAGCCCAGCCCCCATTCTAGAATTACTCCAATGAACCTGCCCTCTTTGAGTCCCGGCAAACGATTTGCCATGCCCCGCCCTGTCGGCTCTGCGGACGCATTGCTGCTCGCGCAACTCGGCACACGCGAAAAAGCCAAACAACAACGCGTCGCCATCATCACCGCCGATGCGGTGGATGCGCAACGCCTGCAAGACGAAATGGCATTCTTCGCCCCAGACTTGCGCTGCGTGCTCTTTCCAGACTGGGAAACACTGCCCTACGACAGCTTCTCGCCCCACCAAGACCTCATCAGCGAACGCTTGGCCACCTTGTGGCGCATCTCGCAGGGCGAT
>CAJBHE010000135.1 GCA_903952885.1 uncultured Burkholderiales bacterium | reverse complement strand
GCTTGAAAGAGAAGCACAAAAAACCGGTGTACGCCGTGGTGGAAGAGTCGTGTGCTTCTGCCGCTTATTACATTGCTGTGGCTGCCGATCAAATTTACGTGGACAAGGCCAGCATCGTGGGCAGCATTGGCGTGCTGATGGACGGCTTTGGCTTCACCGGTTTGATGGACAAGTTGGGCGTTGAGCGCCGCTTGATGACCGCTGGCGTGAACAAAGGTTTCTTAGACCCGTTCAGCCCCCAAACCAAAAATCAACGTGCCCACGCACAAACTTTGCTGGATCAAATTCACAAGCAGTTCATCCAAGTAGTGCGTGAAGGCCGTGGCAAACGCTTGAAAGAAACGCCCGAGCTGTTCAGCGGTTTGTTCTGGAGCGGTGAGCAAGCGGTAGACCTTGGTTTGGCCGACGGCTTGGGTAATCTGGACTACGTGGCTCGCGAAATTGTGAAAGCGGAAGACATCATTGACTACACCCGCCATGAAAACGTGGCCGAGCGTTTAGCCAAGCGCTTTGGCGCTGCGATGGGTGAAGGCGCTGTGCGTGCCATGCAAACCATGCCTGTGGTGCGCTGACCCTTACTTGCCCATCAAAAATACCGTGGGCTGCCCAGAAATTTGAGCCTTGCCCGCACTGCGCCAAGCTTGCACAGTTTTGCAGTCCACCTGCATTGTGGCCATGGTCAAGCCACTGGCGCAGGCCAAGCGGGTGTTGCCTTGCAGACCGTTCACCAACGCGTCCCACAGCGCTTGGTTACGGTAGGGCGTTTCAATGAACATTTGGGTTTGGCCGTGTTTGGCGGCGAGGTTTTCTAGTTCGCGTAACCGCTGCGTTCGGGCTGCGCCATCTTGCGGCAAGTAGCCCACAAACGCAAAGTTTTGACCGTTCAAGCCACTGGCGGCTAAGGCCAGCAGCAGCGACACGGGGCCAACCAGCGGCACCACGCGAATGCCCAGCTCGTGTGCGGCACGCACGACCGATGAGCCCGGGTCAGCCACCGCAGGCATGCCCGCTTCGCTGACCAAGCCCACATCGTGCCCTGCCAAAGCGGCTTTGAGCATGGGTTTGGCATCAAACTCACCCGTGTGATCACCTTTTTTGTGCACCTCGCGGGGCAGCTCGGTGATGGTGTTTTCTTGGATGGTTTTGGCGAGTGGCGCATGGGCGTCGACGCGCTTTAAGAAAGCGCGGGTGCTTTTGGCGTTCTCGGTAATCCAGTGCGTCACGCCAGCTGCCAAGCGCAAGGTTTCTTTTGGCAGCACATCGGTGATGGGGGCTTGGGTGTCACAGCCAAAGTCCAGTGGCGTGGGCACGAGGTAGAGCGTGCCTTTTTGGTTTGTGTTGCTCATGGCTTCATGGCTCCCAGCAGGTCAATGCCAGCGGCGCGCAGCAAGCGAGCGGTGCGAATCATGGGCAGGCCAATGAGGGCGGTGGGGTCGTCGTTGTCGATGGCGTCTAGCAGGGCAATGCCTAGACCTTCGCTTTTGGCGCTGCCCGCGCAGTCGTAGGGTTCTTCGGCGCGAAGATAAGCTTCAATTTCGGCATCACTCAAGTCGCGAAAACGCACCTGGATTTGTGCGAGCTCGGTGTGTTCAAACTGGCTATCCACGCACACCACCGACACGGCGGTTTGAAACACCACGGTTTGGCCACGCATTCGCTGCAGTTGCAACACCGCACGTTCGTGTGTGCCGGGCTTGCCCAGCGGCTCGCCGTGGAGGTCGGCCACTTGGTCTGAGCCAATCACCACCGCGTGAGGGTGCAGGGTAGCCACGGCTTTGGCTTTGGCTAAGGCCAAGCGGGTAGCGAGTGCGTGTGGGGCTTCGCCCGCTAGTGGCGTTTCGTCCACATCGGGGCTGATCACATCAAAAGGCAAGCGCAAACGCTCAAGCAGTTCACGGCGGTATCGGGAGGTAGAGCCCAAAATCAGGGCGCGTTGGGCAATGGTCATGGGTGGATTCTCTTACACTGGCGCGCATGCAAACACCAAAGAACCTCCGCGCCCTCGATGTCAGAGCCTTTGCCAAAGCGCAGATGCACCTCGAGGGCGAGACCCCCGTGGCAGAGTTTGAGCGTTTGGCCGCCGACTGCAGTGGCGAGGTGGCGTGCCATGTGTCGTGGGCAGCGCAAGGGGCGATTGACCCAGAGCAGCGCGGCAAAGACGATGCTTGGTTGCATTTAGAAGCCAAAGCCACCGTGCCCTTGACTTGCCAGCGCTGCTTGCACCCTGTGTCGGTGGCGTTGCTGATTGAGCAAGATTTCCGCTTTGTGGCAGACGAAGCCACCGCCTTGGCCGAAGACGACGAGTCTGATGAAGACCTGCTGGTCATGGAAGACAGCTTCGACTTGATGGCCTTGATTGAAGATGAATTGCTGATGGGATTGCCGTTGGTGCCCATGCATGATGCTTGCCTGAGTGAGCAGGCGCCAACTTCCGATGAAGAAGAGGCCATCTTGGCCGAGGTCAAACCCAACCCATTTGCCGTGCTGGCGGCGCTTAAAACGCGAAAGCATTGAAATGCTAGGAGTTGGGCTATAATGGAAGGCTTGATGTCACACTGACCCTTGGTTGGTTTGTGGCCCAACGGTTAAACCACATTTAGTTCTAGGAGCCAACCATGGCTGTTCAGCAAAACAAAAAATCTCCTTCCAAGCGCGGCATGCACAATTCCCACGCAGCGTTGACAGCGCCTGGCACAGCCGTTGAGCCAACGACCGGCGAAATTCACTTGCGTCATCACATCAGCCCCACCGGTTTTTACCGTGGTCGCAAGGTGTTGAAGACCAAGTCTGAAGCTTAATCAATTCACTCTTTACTAGCCCGTGGCTGTCTTTGGCGCCTCGGGCTTTTGTTTTTTTGACGAAAAGAAACCTGCATGACCACTCTGGCTGTTGATTGCATGGGTGGCGACCATGGCCCGCGTGTCACGCTCTTGGCCTGTCGCCGTTTCTTAGACTCGCACCCAGATGCCAATCTGTTGCTGGTGGGTTTGCCCAATGCGCTGTCGTCTTTCTCGCACCCCCGCGCTCAAATCGTTGCAGCCTCCGAAGTGGTGGCCATGGATGACCCCATCGAAGTGGCGCTGCGCCGCAAAAAAGACTCGTCCATGCGTGTGGCGATTGAGCAAGTCAAGAGCGGCGCTGCCCAGGCGGTCGTATCTGCTGGTAACACGGGCGCTTTGATGGCGATCGCACGCTATCTTCTCAAAACCATCGACGGTATCGATCGTCCAGCCATTGCAGGGCGCATGCCCGACTTCAAGGGCGGCGGCACCACCATGCTCGATTTGGGCGCCAATGTGGATTGCACGCCTCATCACTTGTTGCAATTCGCCGTCATGGGTTCGGCCTTGGTATCGGTGCTTGACAGCATCGAAAGCCCCACGGTTGGCTTGCTCAACATTGGCGAAGAAGATATCAAAGGTAGCGAAGTGATCAAAAAAACAGCTGAACTCCTGCGAACAGCATCTAAGTCTGGTGATTTGAACTTCGTGGGCAATGTCGAAGGCACCGATATTTACGAAGGTGCGGTGAATTTGATCGTGTGCGACGGTTTTGTGGGTAATGTGGCCTTGAAAGCCAGCGAAGGCTTGGCGCGAAAGATCAGCGAAACGCTTAAAAATTCATTTACGCACAATATCTTCACCAAAATCACAGGCATCTTTGCTTATCCTGTTCTTTCTGACTTCAAAGACAGGGTCGACCATCGTCGTTATAACGGCGCAGCGCTTTTAGGGCTGAACGGCATCGTTTTCAAGAGCCACGGCTCGGCCGATGATGTAGCCTTTGGTACTGCTTTGGACCGCGCGTATGATGCAGCTCACCATAACTTGCTCGAACGTGTGCGTTCTCGCATTGCCCATGCGGCTCCTTTGTTAGCCCTTGGACAATCGGACGTTTCGGCCTGAGCCACTTGATTGATGACCCTTTTCTCCCGAATCACCGGCACTGGAAGTTTTCTCCCTCCCCGCCGGTTGACCAACGCAGACTTGGTCGCGGAACTCGCCACACAAGGTGTGGAAAGCTCAGACGAATGGATTGTTGAACGCACGGGCATACGTGCCCGTCACTTTGCCGCCCCCGATGTCAACAGCAGCGATTTGGCCTTCAAGGCTTGCAAGCAAGCTTTGGACGCCGCAGGCCGCCGCCCGCAGGACATTGACCTCATCATCGTTGCCACGTCCACGCCCGACATGGTGTTTCCCTCCACCGCAGCCATCCTGCAGCACAAACTCGCTCAGTTGGACGATAAAGCGGCTGGCATTGCGGGCGCCCCAGCTTTTGACGTGCAGGCGGTGTGCAGCGGCTTTATTTATGCGCTGACCGTGGCCGACGCCATGATTCGTGCGGGCAACGCCAAACGTGCGTTGGTGGTGGGTTCTGAAATTTTCTCTCGTTTGCTCAACTTCCAAGACCGCACCACGTGCGTGTTGTTTGGTGACGGTGCTGGCGCTGTGGTGCTGGAAGCGTCTGATACCCCCGGCATTTTGGCCACCGACATCCATGCCGACGGCAAGCATGTGGGCATCTTGTGTGTGCCTGGCCATGTGAGCAACGGCAATATATTGGGCGACCCTGTGCTGAAGATGGACGGTCAAGCTGTGTTCAAGTTGGCAGTAGGCTTGCTTGAAGGTGCAGCCCGCACCGTGCTCGACAAAGCAGGCTTGACGGAGGCCGACATCGATTGGCTGGTGCCGCACCAAGCCAATATACGCATCATCCAAAGTACGGCCAAAAAGCTCAAACTGTCGATGGACAAGGTCGTGCTGACAGTGCACGACCATGGCAACACATCGGCAGCCTCGATCCCGCTGGCCTTAGACCACGCGGTGCGTTCAGGTCAAGTCAAAGCTGGCCAAACCCTCATGCTTGAAGGCGTGGGTGGCGGCTTCACTTGGGGCGCAGTGCTCGTCAAGATGTAAGTCTGCCCAAGACTTGCTGTGTTTTTCTTCTAGATACTTTATGAATTC
>CAJBHE010000134.1 GCA_903952885.1 uncultured Burkholderiales bacterium | reverse complement strand
GATACCTTGGCCACATCCTCCACGTCTTCGACCAAGTAGATGCCGTCTAGCAACTGGCCCATCGTGCCTTCAACTTCGGGGTGGCCTTTATGACCAATCATGATGAACTCAAAGCCCTCTTTGTGCAGCTTGGCCACTTCGACGTGCACTTTGGTCACTAGCGGACAGGTAGCATCAAACACAGTAAAACCGCGACGTGCCGCTTCTGCTTCAACTGCCTTAGGCACACCATGGGCACTAAACACCAAGGTCGCGCCTGGCGGAACTTCGGCCAAGTCTTCAATGAAGATAGCGCCACGCTGTTTCAGGTCTTCCACCACGTAGGTGTTGTGAACGATTTCGTGACGCACATAGACAGGCGCACCAAACTTTTGGAGCGCATGGTCCACGATGTCAATGGCGCGGTCCACACCCGCACAAAAACCACGAGGTGCAGCGAGGACAACTTCTTGCAGGGTATGAGGCATGGTGTTTACAAAATGCCGATGACGCGAACTTCAAACGTCACAGGTTGGTTGGCCAAGGGGTGGTTGAAATCAAACAGGACTTGATCGTCGACCACTTGCTGAACAGCACCCGCAAAAGAGCCTTGACCAGTGGGCGCTGGAAACTGAACCACATCGCCCACGTTGTATTGCTCGTCGGGGTCACCAAACTCTTTGAGCAAGCTCTTGCTCACCCATTGCTGCATGTCAGGGTTGCGCTCGCCAAAGGCCAGGCCTGCGGCCAGTTCAAACGTGGTGTGAGCGCCTTCTTCCAAACCCATCAAACGCTGCTCTAGTGCAGGCGACAACTCGCCCGAGCCCAGCGAGAGCGTGGCAGGTTTGTCGTTGAACGTGTTGATCACGTCGCCTTGCGGTCCCGAAAGCCGATAGTGCAGCGTTAAAAAAGAAGCGGGGCCGATGGTAGGGTGAGCGTTGGATGCAGTCATGGGACTCTCTGTATTGAACCTCCTATTGTAGAAAGCTCTCGCTATGGACCGAATGCCCGAACCTATGACCATTGCCCAGCTGCCCGCTGAGATGCGCCCGCGCGAAAAACTGCTCAAACACGGGGCCTCAGCGCTGACCGACACCGAACTGCTAGCCTTGTTTTTGCGCACTGGCATCAAGGGAAAAGGTGTGTTTGTGATGGCCCAAGAGCTGCTAGACCGCTTCAAGGGTTTTGCTGGCTTGATTCACGCCAGCGCCGCCGAGCTCAAAACCTGCAAAGGCATGGGTGGCGACGCCAAACGCTCGCAGCTGGTGGCCGTGCTGGAGATGGCACGCCGTGCATTGACCCAACAATTAACTGAAACCACTGTGATGAATTCGCCCAATGCGGTGAAACAATACTTACAACTTGAATTAGCGCAACTCAAACACGAGGTATTTGCAGTTTTGTTTCTTGATGCCCACAACCGCCTGCTGTCGTACCAGCCCATGTTTCGCGGCTCGCTGTCGCAAACCATGGTCTATCCACGCGAAGTGGCCAAGACCGCCCTCGCCTTAGGCGCAGACGGCGTGGTGCTGGCACACAATCACCCAGGTGGCACGGTCAAGCCCTCACAGGCCGACATGAAACTCACCCGCACCTTGCAAGAATCACTGGCACTGATTGACGTGACGGTGCGCGACCACATCATCGTGGCGCAGGGCAAATATTTATCGATGGCCGAAGAAGGGTTGCTGTGAAAGCCAAATCGCTGCAAGACTTGGGGGCGATTCGAAAGCAAGTGAATGACGCTGCACTGGCCGCAGCTGCGGCCGAAGAAGCCCGCAAGGAAGCAGCGCGACGCGCCGAAGCAGAACGCAATTTATTCACCAGCGCCATTGGAAGCGTGAAGCCCATCGCCGCCAAAGACCGTGTGTTCATCGCCCCACCTCGGCCAGCGGCCCGCCCGCTCCAACAAGACCTAGACGATCAAGCCGCGCTGAGCGAGAGCATGAGCGACGAGTTTGACGTGAGCACCCTACTAGACGTGGACGACCAACTGAGCTTCAGACGCCCAGGCATCGGCACAGATGTGACGCGCAAGTTACGCAAAGGCGAATGGGCCATGCAAGGCCAGCTCGACCTGCACGGTTTTCGCAGCGACGAAGCCCGCGAAGCGCTGGGCCAATTTGTGCGTGACTCAAAGCGCATGGGCTGGCGATGCGTGCGCGTGGTGCACGGCAAAGGCTTAGGCTCGCCCGGTAAAGAGCCCGTGCTCAAGAGCAAAGTGCAGCGCTGGCTGGTGCAAAAAAACGAAGTGCTGGCTTTTGTTCAGGCCAAGCCTTCGGATGGGGGTGCGGGGGCCTTGGTGGTGTTGCTGGGGCCGAGCAAGCTCTAAGCACCGCCCTTATTACGCATCCAATCTGCGGTCTGGAAGAAACTGGTTTTCAAACGGGAGCGCAAATCTTCAGGGACACCTGTTTCGTCCATGGCTTGGTCCATGCAGGCCACCCATTGGTCGCGCTCTTTGATACCTATGGAAAACGGCATGTGGCGCATGCGCAAACGCGGATGTCCGTGCTTTTCAACGTAGTAGTCTGGGCCGCCCAACCAGCCACACAAGAACATGAACAAACGCTGGCGTGCATTCACCAACTCAGGGCCGTGTGCGGCACGAAGTTCTAAGTAGGCCTGCTCTAAGTCCATCAAGTCGTAAAAGCGGTCGACCAAAACACGAACGCGCGCTTCGCCTCCCATCCATTCAAATGGTGTGTCAGAGGGTTGTTTTTCCTGCATTTGCATCAGTTCATTTCAGTCAATGGCTAGCCTGTCTGAGCGTCTGCACCACCGGGCGTCGCAACACATCGCGCAAGCCCCACCAGCCTGCGGCCAAGGCCAGCAACGCACCCACCGCAGCGCCCAACAAAGGCACCCACGGACTGGCTGTCCATTCAAACTCAAACGCATAACGGGCCAAACCCCAGCCCATGGCCATAGCCACACTGGTGGCTAACAGGCCAGCCAATGCACCCACACCCGCCAGCTCGGCACGCTGTACACGAGCCAACAATTGGTTTGACGCACCGAGCGCACGCAACACGGCATATTCACGCGCACGTTCTTCGCGAGTGGCAGTGACAGCGGCAAACAACACCACCAAGCCAGCCGCTAAGGTAAACAAAAACAGAAACTCCACCGCACTCACCACTTGGGCGAGCACGCTTTGCACTTGGTTCAAGGCAGCGCCCATGTCCACGTTGGTGATGTTTGGGAAATTGCGCGTGAGTTGGTTGTCAAAGCTTTGCCCCGTCACACGCGGCGGCGCACGAAACGCGGCAATGTAGGTGGTGGGCACATCAAAACCCTCATCTGTGGTCAAACGGCTGACGGGGTACATGACGAAGAAGTTGGCACGCATAGACGTCCAGTCCACACGACGCACCGAAGTGATGCGGGCTTCGCGTTGCATGCCGGCAATGTCAAAGCGCAGGCTGTCACCTAATTTGAGATTCAAAGTTTTGGCCACGCCGTCTTCAATGCTCAGCCCTTTCAGGTCTTCGCTTTGCCATGTACCGCCAACCACTTGGTTGTGCGCGGGCTGACCAGAGCTGTAAGACACATTGAACTCGCGATCCATCAATCGTTTGGCGCGTTCATCGGTGTAACTTTCGGGCGTGACACTGACGTCGTTCACCGCCACCAAACGCCCACGGACCATCGGATACCAATCGAGTTTGCGCACGCCTGCATCGCGCAGGTTTTTTAAAAACGCCTCAGACTGCGAGGGCTGAATATTCAAAATAAATCGATTGGGCGCATCTACCGGTGTGGCACTGCGCCAACTGCTGATGAGGTCGGTACGCAGCAACACCAACAATGCCAAGGCCAATAAGCCCACTGCCAAAGCACTCACCTGCACCATGGCATACACAGGGCGGGCACTGATTTGTCTTGTGGCCAACATCAACCAAGACGGCGCAGCGCCCTCGACCACACTGCGGCGCAACACCCAAACGGCCAACCAAGCCATGCCGGCAAACACCAACACAGCGCCTGCAAAGCCGCCCACCACCATGAGGCCCAGTTTCACGTCACGGCTCACGGCCACCAGCAATAAGGCAAAGCCCGTCAGACCCAAGGCCCACACACTCAACGTGGTGGCTTTGAGTTCACCCACATCGCGGCGCATCACGCGCAGTGCGGGCACGCTCGCCAGTTGCAGCACAGGGGGTAAACCAAAGGCCAACAACAAGGTCAAACCAGTGCCTAAGCCGTACACAACAGGCCACATGCTGGGTGCGGGTAAGGAAGTTTCTACCAAGCCTTTGAGTAAGGCCACAAACACCCAATGCACGGCATAGCCCAAAGCCAAACCCAAGCCACTGGCAAACATGCCAACCCAAACAAACTCAGCGGAAAAAGCCAGCGTGATGTGACGTTGGCTCAAGCCCAACACACGCAACATGGCGCAGTCGTCCAAGTGGCGAGCGGCAAATCCGCGTGCAGCGAGTGCCACAGCAACAGCGCTCAGCAAAGCAGCCAGCAAGGCAACCAGATTCAAAAACTTGCCCGCACGATCTAAGGTTTGGCGCATCTCGGGGCGACCCGCTTCGAGCGACTCCACACGCACGCCTCGCACGTCTGACTTTTTACTTTCGGTTTGCACCCATTCAGAAAAATCGACTACCGCAGCGGAATCGCCCACCAGGGCCAGCCGGTAGCTCACCCGGCTGGCAGGTTGAATCAAACCAGTGGCCTCGATATCGGCTGTGTTGATCATCACGCGCGGCGCGAAGTTCATGAAGCCCGCGCCACGGTCGGGCTCGGTCACTAACACTTGGCTGATGCGCGCACGCACGTTGCCCAAAACCAGCACATCCCCCACATCGAGCCCCAAAGCCTCTAAGCCGCCCGCATCCACCCAAGCTTGACCATGCTCGGGAACTTGCTTGGTTTTGCGAGCCGCCTGAGCGCCTTCAGGTGTCAAAGAAGCTTGGGCTTGTGTGAGGTCATCTGCCACACGCAGCTCGCCGCGCAAGGGATAGCCTGCCGCCACCGCTTTGAGCGCCACCAATTTGCTGTTGCCCTCGCCGCCTGCTGCGGGCATTCCGCGCGCCATGGTGGGAAAGGTCAAGGTGGTAACGCCTTGCAAACCCGCTTCTTTGGCACGTTGAATGATGTTGTCAGGCGTCGGTTGATCGCTGACCACCACCACATCACCGCCTAGCAATTGGCGTGCATCACGCTGCAAACCACCGTTCAAACGATCTGCCAAAAAGCTCACCGAGCTCAGTGCCCCCACACCCAAGACCACCGCCACCACCAGCAAACGCAATTCGCCCGCACGGGCGTCACGCCACAGCGTGCGCCAAGCCAAAGACCACCAAGTCACGCCGCTTGGTGCGGCGTGGGCAGATATCCCTTGCGTGCGCTCGTTCATGCTTGCTCCACCTTGCGTACACCGCCCACCGCCAGTGACGGGTCCAGCTGCAAACGCTTTCGCGCGGTATAGCAAAGAAAGTGTTTGTTGGTGGCACGGCCAATCGTGCACAGCTGCAAGCGAACTGCCACGTCATAACCCATTTGCGTGATGCCGCTGCGCGACACCACCACGGCCACGCCCATTTGGGCAGACTTCATCACCATCTCGCTGGTCAAGCGGCCCGTGGTGTAAAAAATTGAATGGGCATCCGCGACCACACCATTCATCCACATCCATCCTGCAATGGTGTCGATGGCATTGTGGCGACCTACGTCTTCCACAAAAATTTGCATGTGCTCGCCACTGAACAAAGCACAACCATGGACCGAGCCTGCCGATTTGTAAGTGCTTTCTTGCACGCGAATGGCATTGAGCAGCCCATACAAACGCGCTTGGCTGATGCATGCATCGGGCAACTCAAGGGTGTCAATCTCACCCATCAAGTCACCAAACACACTGCCCTGCCCGCAGCCGGTCGTGACCACGCGTTTTTCGGTGCGGGCCGCAATGTCTGCAATACCTTGACGGGTTTTGACTGCTGCAACGCCTGCGCCATCTTCCCCGGCATCCCAATCCACCGTGATGGACTCGACCTCACTCACATCGCCCACCAAACGCTGGTTGCGCAAATAGCCCAACACCAACAACTCAGGGTAGGCCCCCAAAGTCATCAGCGTGACGATTTCGCGCTTGTCCACGTAAACCGTGAGTGCGCGCTCGGCGGGGATAGACACTCGCTCAAGTACGCCGTGTTCGTTGATCACCTCAATTTGGCGCGTCAGATCGGCTTGGGCTTGGGTGAGGCGTGGCAACGCTGAAGATGAAGAGACGAAAGACATAAGCAGAGTAGGCTACAACAAAAAGGGCCGACACCTCTCAGTGCGGCCCAATCAACAGCGAGGCTGTGTGGATTACTTTTTGGACGGAACTGCAGCCACTGCAGGTGCGGGTGCGGCCACAACTGCTGGCGCCATGGTCTCAGGAGGTGTGTAAACAAACTTACCAGGATCAGTACAAGGAGGAGTAGCGGCTGGCTTGCCCGCTTTAGCCTTGTTCGTTTTTTGCACATGGGCGGCCACTTTGTCTTGTGACTTGCACAACAAATAGGCGTCTGCTTTACCCGCATGGGCTGTTTTGGCCGCTGCTTCTGCAGCTTTGGCTTTGGCTTCGTCGCTGGGTGCGGGTAGTTTGGCAACAGCGGTGGCGCTTGCCACGGCCAATGTCAAGGCTAAGAGAATTTTATTCATATCAGTTCCTGTATCGAGGCGGTGTTCAGGCACGGACCGCAGGGCCCGTCACGGGTTCAGAGCGGTGCGAGGGAATCTTGCCCGCTTGGATATCGTCGTACCAGAGCTCGTGGTGCTCTTTGGCCCAGGTCTCATCGACGTAGCCTGTGCGCATGGCTTTGTAAGCGCCTTCCATACCGATCGAACCCATGTAGATGTGCGCCATGAACATGGCCATCATCAGCAAGGTCGCCACGGCGTGCACCATATGGGCGATTTGCATGGTGTTGCGTTCGTAAATCAAACCCGGGACGATCTTGTCGAGCACAAAGCCCGACGCCACCACCACCAAGCCCAATCCAAAGACACCACCCCAGAAGACCACTTTTTCACCCGCGTTAAATCGGTGAGAAGGCACCTCTTTGCCACCAAACATACCGCCCGCTTTGATGATCCAGACAAAGTCTTCTTTGCTGGGCCAGTTGTCTTTGAGGAAGGTGAAAAACACCACCGTCAACGAGACCGCAAACAAAGGACCCGCAAAGTTGTGCGCGTTTTTGAGCAAGTAGGTAAGGAAGCCAAATAATGATTCGCCAATGATGGGCTTGATGAAAAACTTGCCAAACGCCATGGTGATGCCAGACAAGGCCAACACCAGAAAGGCAATGGCATTGGACCAGTGGGCTGATCGCTCAAACGGCGTGAATCGCTCAATCTCTTTGCCCGTGGGCGCACCGTGCAACTTCATCATGCCTTTGCGCCAGTAAAAGACAGCCAGTGCACCCAAAACGATCACCAGCAAGGAACCCCCGTAAGGAATGATCCAGTTATTGCGCACTTGACGCCAAGCTTCACCCCCATTGGTGAGGCGTGAGCCAGGGTACTGCACAAAGGGTTGGATCAGCACGCCTGCTTCAGGCGCCTCTGATTTAGGCAAGCTGCTGTAGCCTTCCACACCAGCGCCCACACCACGCCACATGGGTGCATTGTTGCCAGGCTGAACCTTGCCGCGTTCAGCGTTGTTTTGCTCGGCGTAGCCAGGCGCATCACTGGCGTCAGGCTTAACGTCTTGAATGTTGATGCTTTTGACAGCAGGTGCTGCCATAGGTGATTTGTCTTGTGCAGCAGCCGACAGTGCGAACGCGGTCAAGGCGGCACACAACACCGATTGAAAAGAACGGTACATGGTGTGCCCCTTTTTTATGGTGAGCGACTGTGGTCGTTTTGGCCGTATTGACCGCGAGCGCGCAAATGCTGCTCCCAGCTGGTTTTGTCGCCAGCGGTCCAGCCTGCTTCGACAAAACTGTTGACAGCACCACTGTAGGCGGTGGCGTCATTTTTAGTGCCAAGTGTTTGGGCTTTCTCACCGCACGCGGTGAGACAGGCCAAGCTCAGCAGAATGAGTGACATGCGTTTCATGATTTTTTCACTCCTTCAACCTTGGCAGGTGCTTGACCCGCTTGCTTTGAGCCATAAGCCGTACCCCAACCCCACACTTCAGCACCCTTGTTGCGTTTGACCACACGGTTGCGGAAAATGTCGGCCACCATGTCGCCGTCGCCAGCGAGCAAAGCTTTGGTCGAGCACATTTCGGCGCAGGCAGGCAACTTGCCTTCGGCCAAACGGTTGCGACCATATTTTTCAAACTCTGCATGGCTGCCGTTGGCCTCTGGGCCACCGGCGCAAAAGGTGCACTTGTCCATCTTGCCGCGAACACCAAACGTGCCTTGGCTTGGGAATTGAGGTGCGCCGAACGGGCAAGCGTAAGAGCAATAGCCGCAGCCAATGCAAATGTCTTTGTCGTGCAAGACCACGCCTTCGTCGGTCTTGTAGAAACAGTTCACGGGGCAAACTGCCATACAGGGCGCGTCTGAACAGTGCATGCAAGCAACAGAGATAGATTTCTCGCCGGGAACGCCGTCGTTCAAAGTGACCACACGGCGGCGATTAACGCCCCATGGGACTTCGTGTTCATTTTTACAAGCAGTGACGCAACCGTTGCACTCGATGCAACGCTCAGCGTCACAGATAAATTTCATGCGTGCCATTTAATTCTCCTTAGGCGCGTTCGATGTCGCAAACGGTGGTTTTGGTTTCTTGCATCATGGTGACGCTGTCATAACCATAGGTGGTGGCGGTGTTGACCGCTTCACCGCGCACGATGGGCGCAGCACCCTTGGGGTAGTACTTGAGCATGTCTTCACCTTGCCAACGACCCGAAAAGTGAAATGGCATCCAAACAGTGCCGGTATCCACACGCTCAGTCACCATAGCTTGCACGTTCAAACGAGCACCCGTTGGGCTCTTCAACCAGACGCGCTCGCCGTTGCGAATGCCACGATCGGCCGCCGTCTTGGGGTTGATTTCCACAAACGATTCTTGTTGCAACTCGGCCAACCATGGGTTGGAACGGGTCTCTTCTCCGCCACCTTCGTACTCGACCAAACGGCCCGATGTGAGGATAAGCGGAAACTTTTCGTGAACCTTATCGGCGATGTTTTTGTCTTGAATCGTTTTGTACAGGGTGGGCAGACGCCAGAACGCTTTTTTATCAGCGTGCGTGGGGTACTTCTCCATCAGGTCAGGACGCGTGCCATACAAAGGCTCGCGGTGCTGAGGAATCGGATCTGGGAAGTTCCACACCACGGCTCGCGCTTTGGCGTTACCAAACGGATGGCAACCATGGTTTTGCATGAACACACGGATCATGCCGCCTGAGTTGTCAGTCTTCCAGTTCTTACCTTCGGCCAATGCTTTTTCAGCATCGGTGAGCTCGTCCCACCAGCCAAGTTTCTTGAGCAACACGTGATCAAGTTCAGGGTAACCCGTCGTGATGTCAGCACCTTTGGAATGCGAGCCATCTTCAGCCAACAGGTTTTTACCCTCACGCTCCACACCGAAGTTAGCGCGGAAGTTACCACCGCCCTCCATAACGTGTTTGGAGGTGTCATACAAATTGGGGGAGCCGGGATGTTTGAGTTCGGGCGTGCCCCAACATGGCCAAGGCAATCCAAAGTAGTCGCCCCCAAAGTCGTAACCGGTCTCTTTGTCTTTGCCGCCTTTGGACTTGAGTGTCTTCACGTCGAACAAGTGCATGTTCTTCATGTGTGCCTTCAAGCGCTCGGGGCTTTGACCGGTGTAGCCGATGGTCCACACCGACTTGTTGATTTCGCGCAAGATGTCTTCGACCATGGGTTCATCCATGCCCTTGACTTTTTGCAGCTTGTAGTTCTTGACCAACTCAGGGCCAAAGCCGAGCTTTTGTGCCAACTGATACATGATCATGTGGTCGGAGCGGCTTTCCCACAATGGATCGATGACCTTCTCGCGCCACTGCAACGAACGGTTCGAGGCAGTGCAAGAACCGCTGGTTTCAAACTGAGTGGCTGCGGGCAACAGATAAACCGCGCGGTTGGGGTTCAGGTCTTCCGCTTTGCCAGGCATTGCTGCCATGGCCGCGGTGGCCGAAGGATAGGGGTCGACCACCACCAACAAGTCCAGCTTGTCCATCGCGCGCTTCATATCCAAACCTCGGGTTTGAGAGTTGGGTGAGTGGCCCCAATAGAACACGGCCTTCAGATTGCTGTCTTGGTCGATGAACTCGTTCTTCTCCATCACACCATCAATCCAACGTGACAAGGTGATGCCTGGCTTGCTCATCATGCCGGGGTTGGCAAAACGGCCTTTGAGCCAATCAAATTCAACACCCCACGCTTTGGCGAAGTGTTTCCAAGCGCCCTCCACCAAGCCGTAGTAGCCGGGCAACGAATCGGGGTTAGGACCTACGTCGGTCGCGCCTTGCACGTTGTCATGGCCACGGAAAATGTTTGTGCCGCCACCGGTCTTGCCAATATTACCCAAGGCCAACTGCAAGATACACGAGGCACGCACGATAGCGTTGCCCGTGGTGTGCTGGGTTTGACCCATACACCACACCAAAGTGCCGGGGTTGTTTTCGTGCAACATGGTAGCGACCTTGGTCACCTGCTCAGGCGACACGCCGCAGACTTCTTCGACTTTGTCGAGCGTCCACTTGGCCATGACTTCTTCTTTGACCTTGTCCATCCCGAACACGCGGTCGTTGATGTACTTTTTGTCTTCCCAACCATTCTTAAAGATGACGTGCAAAACACCAAACAAAAAGGCGATGTCAGAGCCCGAGCGAATACGCACATACTCATCAGACTTGGCAGCGGTGCGGGTGAAACGCGGGTCGACCACGATCACCTTGCAGCCGTTTTCTTTAGCATGCAACAAGTGCAACATGGACACTGGATGAGCCTCGGCGGCATTGGAGCCGATGTACAACGCGACCTTGCTGTTTTGCATGTCGTTGTATGAGTTGGTCATGGCACCATAACCCCACGTGTTGGCCACACCGGCCACCGTGGTGGAGTGGCAAATACGGGCTTGGTGGTCGCAGTTGTTACTGCCAAAGTAGCTCACGAACTTGCGCAGCAAGTAAGCTTGTTCGTTGTTGTGCTTGGATGAACCAATCCAGTAAACGCTGTCTGGGCCCGAGGTCTTACGCAAATCAAGAACCTTGGCACTGATTTCCTCTAGTGCTGTGTCCCAGCTGATGCGCTCATATTTGCCATTCACCAATTTCATGGGGTAGCGCAAACGGAACTCACCGTGACCGTGCTCGCGCAGGGCCGCACCTTTGGCGCAATGCGCACCCAAGTTGATAGGAGAATCAAACACCGCTTCTTGGCGCACCCAGACGCCGTTTTCGACCACAGCATCGACCGCGCAACCCACCGAACAGTGGGTGCAGACCGTACGCTTGACTTCAATCTTGCTTGCAACATCACTGGAGAAAGTTCCAGAAGCATTGGCTTTTTTCACCAGGCTCAACTGCGAGGCGGCCAAGCCCACGCCAATACCAAGGCCAGAACGGCGCAAAAAGCCACGACGGTCAAGGGTTGGCAAAGCTTGTGACAGGCCGCGTTGCAAGCGACCTACGAAGGCTGAACCGCCCGTGGTTTGGGCAGTCGAATCGGTTTTACGGGTTAACAACATGAGGTGCTCCTTCAGACGCGGGCAGTCTGGTAGTAACGCTTGACGTGCTCGCTCAAGCTATAACCGCCACCGTTTTCAGGTGCGGGGGGGAGTTTGTTCAGTTCGGCAGAGGGGGTACTGAGGCCAGGCATCGCCGTCACAGCTGCAACAGCAGCACTTGCCGCAGCGGCTCCCATGAAAAAGCCACGACGCGACGCTGTCGCTTGGGCTTTGTCAGTGATTTGTTTTTTTTGCATTTTTAGCTCCTCATGATCCCGTGGGTATGCACGGATTTGCATACTGTATCGAAAATAGCGTTGTCCTTAGTAAGTAATAACGACATGACACCACAAACCAAAGTGGAATTAGTAAATCAAGCTCACGCTAACATGTCAAAGCCCTGTGCTTCCACACTCACAAACGCTCGGGTCAGCTCGGCCAAGGTTAGATAAAAACGCGCACGCGGCGTAGCTTGCAAGGCATCGCAAAACGCAGGCAGCCAAGGTTGCACATGGGCGGCAAAAAACTTGGCTTGTTGCGTGAGGTTAGACACGGCCACATCCTCACCTGCCACCAAAAAGCGCATGACCTCAAACACATAAGACACATGGTCTTCGGTTTCAGACATGGTGGTGTCGTCACGACCTAAGCCCAGTGCGGCCAAGTCGGTTCGCAATCGAGCCAAAGGCTTTTCGTTCAAAAAGCCGGTCAAGAAATGCGAGGCGTACACATACACCTCAGGCTTGCCAACGCCGCCAAATAGAGCGTTGTGTTCGTTTTGAATGCTCTGGTCGTCCATGTCGCGGGCCAAGCCCACCAACTGACGCCAAGGTTCTTCCAGAAAACCACCAGACGCAGGCGCATCGGTGGCAGCTACGCGCAACTGCGCTAGCAGCTCAGGACGAGGGGGTGCGTAAAACAACTCAGAAATCAAACCGTACAGCTCGGCGCGAGCGGTTTCTTCGTCAAGTGCGGAAGACAAATGAGGTTCAGTCATACAAATATTTAAACGATTTTCTGCTCGTCGCCAGCAGAGTAAATGTCAATCACGCGGCAGTCACCACACATCTTAAGGCGCTGGAGTGCATCGCCTTGGAACATCGAGTGACCAGCCAGCTTGCCAATCATGGCCTCGATGCCTTTGAGCGTGCCAAAGGGTTTGTGACAGCGCACGCAACCGTAGGGCTGGGTTTCGTTGAGCACGCGCACTTCTTTGCGCTGAGGCGTGAGCAACAAGCGCGGCACAAGGCTGAGCGCTTTTTCGGGGCAAGTGCTCACGCACAAACCGCACTGCACGCAGTTCTTTTCAAAGAAGCGCAGCTGAGGTGCTTGTTGATTATCTTGCAGTGCATTGGAAGGGCAAGCGCTGACGCAGCTCATGCACAAGGTGCAGCTGTCTTTGTTGACCTCGACCGTGCCGAAGGGCGAACCGTCTTTCGGCAGTGCCAATGCTTCGGGGGCTGCAGCGGTTTTCAAAATCGGCGCGTGCTCCAGCAAGTGGTCGATCACCATGCTGAGGGTGCTGCGCTTTTCAGCCATGACGGCGAAGGTAGCGGCGGGCACGGTGCTGCTCAGGCGCTGTTTACCTGTGGTGATGCGTTGCAGCTCGGCATCGAGCTCCATGGCTTGCGTGGCGTGGACCAGCTGCACAGGCATGTGGCCGGGCTTGGTATAACCCAAGCCTTCGAGCATGGCCTGGGCCTGCGCCATTTGCGCTTGCAAGCCGTCGGCGTATTGCGGCGCTTCTTCGGCGGTGTTAAGCACCAACACTTGCGCTGCACCATAAGCCAATGCGGTGAGCCACACATCCAGCCCAATGCTGGCGGTGTGCCACAACGACACGGGAATCACATGTGCAGGCAAACCTTGTGCGACTTTGAGTTGAGCTGCACGGCCCAGCTCATTCACCAAGGCAAGGCCCGCCTCTTGGCTATGCAACAAGATTACAGCGTCTTTGCCACCTGCTTTTTGGTAGGTGTTCAGCAGCGTTTTGAGCTTCACGCCCTGCTCGCTGGCACGCGGGTAGGAATAGGTCAAAGCACCTGTGGGGCACACCGTGGTGCACGCACCGCAGCCCACACACAGGTTGGGGTTGACCTTGATTTGTTGGCGTGATTTGTCTGAGCTCACGGCTTCGGCCGAGCAAATGTCCACGCAGGCGTTGCAGCCCACTTGTTCGTTACGGCTGTGCGCGCACAGCTTTTGTTTGTAGTCAAAAAACTTGGGCTTTTCAAACTCGCCCACCAGCTCGCGCAAGCGCAGCAAGTTGGCAGGTGTTGCGCCACGGAAATAGCCTTGGGGCAATGCGTGACGCGAAAAGGCGCTTTGCTCGCGCAGGTCGAGCACCAAGTCGAACTCAGCCGTCTCTTCTGTGGCCAAGCGTTGAAAGTTGATGGCTCCCACCGCGCCGCAGGCCTTCACGCAGTCGCGGTGCGAGCTGCACTTGCTCATGTCAATTTGGTAGTCCAGGCCAATCGCTTGCTCAGGGCAGGCGGCCACACAGGCGTT
>CAJBHE010000133.1 GCA_903952885.1 uncultured Burkholderiales bacterium | reverse complement strand
TTCATCATCTTGGACAGCGGCCCGCCCTCGGTGTGTTCGGGCGCGATTTTGAGGTAGCCGCCCACATGGTGCTGCACCAGTTCTTTCACGTACTCGGGCGACTTAACAGCCAAGTCGTAACGCAGGCCAGAGCCAATCAAAATTTTCTTCACACCCTTCAATTCACGCGCGCGGCGGTACATGTGGATGAGCGAGCTGTGGTCGGTGTTGAGGTTTTGGCAAATGCCTGGGTACACACAGCTGGGTTTGCGGCACGCGGCCTCAATCTCAGGGCTCTTGCAGCCAATGCGGTACATATTGGCCGTGGGGCCACCAAGGTCTGAAATGACGCCCGTGAAGCCCGGCACTTTGTCGCGGATGTCTTCAATTTCGCGAATGATCGAGTCTTCGCTGCGGCTTTGAATGATGCGGCCTTCGTGCTCAGTGATCGAGCAAAACGTGCAGCCGCCAAAGCAACCACGCATGATGTTGACGCTGAAGCGAATCATCTCCCACGCAGGAATTTTAGTCGCACCGTCGTGACTGCCGTTCTCGTCAGCGTAAATCGGATGTGGGCTGCGGGCGTAGGGTAAGTCAAACACCAAGTCCATTTCAGCCGTGGTCAGCGGGATGGGGGGCGGCGTGACCCACACATCGCGTGCGGTATGGCCTTCGCCATGGGCTTGCACCAAGGCACGGGCATTGCCAGGGTTGGTTTCTAAATGCAGCACACGGTTAGCGTGGGCGTAGAGCACGGGGTCCGACTTGACTTGCTCGTAGGCTGGCAAGCGAATGACGCTGCGTTCACGCGGTGGCACTTTGAGCTTGCCTTTGCCTTGCAATGCGGCGTTGGCTACGAAGTTCAAAGGGGAAATGGTGAAGCCAGCCTCAGCTTTAGAACCTGAGGGAGCACTGCCTGCTTTGGCATTGGCTGCATCAGCCACCGCATTGGCTTCGTCTTCGCGGGCGCAGGTTTCGCCTTGGGCTTTGGCTTGGTCGCTCACCATCAAATACGGGTTGACGTGGGCCTCTACCCTGCCCGGCACGTCGATGCTGGACGAGTCAATTTCAAACCAGCCTTCAGGCGTTTCGCGGCGCACAAAGGCCGTGCCACGCACGTCGGTGATGTTTTGCACCGGCTCTTTGGCGGCTAAGCGGTGGGCAATTTCCACAATGGCACGTTCGGCATTGCCGTAAAGCAGCAAGTCGCATTTGCTGTCCACCACGATGGAGCGACGCACTTTGTCTGACCAATAGTCGTAATGCGCAATACGGCGCAGCGAACCTTCGATGCCGCCCAAAACGATGGGCACATCGTTGTAGGCCTCTTTGCAGCGTTGGCTGTAAACCAAAGCGGCGCGATCGGGGCGTTTGCCTCCGATGTCGCCAGCGGTGTAAGCGTCGTCGCTGCGAATTTTGCGGTCCGCTGTGTAGCGGTTGATCATTGAATCCATGTTGCCGGCGGTCACGCCGAAAAACAGATTCGGTTTGCCCAAGGTTTTGAACGGGTCGGCACTCTGCCAATCGGGCTGGGCGATGATGCCCACGCGGAAACCCTGGTTCTCGAGCATGCGGCCAATCACGGCCATTCCAAAGCTGGGGTGATCAACATATGCGTCGCCGGTGACGATGATGATGTCGCAGCTGTCCCACCCGAGTTGCGTCATTTCCTCGCGCGACATCGGCAAAAACGGGGCCGTGCCAAAACGGGCCGCCCAGTACTTGCGGTAACTGTTCAGCGGCTTGGCGTTGCGGGGAAAAAGGGAGACGTCGGCGTAGGCATTCATTGGCTTGTAAGTGTAAGGGTTAGCCCCTGTCCTTCGGGTTTCAGGGGCTAAGCACCCGAAGGCAAAGCCTGCACCGTGAGCGGCGCGCCCCACAGATGCGACATCACAGACTGCACCTTCGCCACATCGCCTGAGGTGAGAAACTTTACTTGACCCATTTGTGTTGCGCTGGACAAGCTGACGCAGTCGGTTAATCGACGGGCCAGCTCTCGGGCCACCGCCTCGGCGGGGTCGAGCAGGGCCACGCCCTCACCTGCCACTCGCTGGATGGTGTCTTGTAAAAACGGGAAGTGCGTGCAGCCAAGCACCAACGTGTCTGCGCCCTGCTCTAGCAGAGGCGTGATGAACTGGCGCAACAAAGCTTCTGTCTCGGCACTGTGCAAGTTGGCACGCTCGACCAACTCAACCAGACCAGGGCAAGCTTGCAACAAGATGCGTTTATCAGCGCCGTGCTGCTGCACCAGTCGGGCAACAGCCTCGCTTTGCACGGTCTGGCGTGTGGCCAACACCCCCACCACACCACTGCGAGAGACAGCCACAGCCGGTTTGATGGCGGGCTCAATCGCCACCACGGGCACATGCGTTTGTTCGCGCAAGGACTTGGCAGCAACTACCGTAGCCGTGTTGCAGGCAATGGTGACAGCTTTCACGCCCTGTTCAACCAACCAGTTGCCAACCGTCAACGTCCGTTGGGTGATATGTGCTTCGGTTTGGTCGCCATAGGGTGCGTGGCCTGAATCAGCCACGTAAACCAAATGTTCATGGGGCAGCGCAGCGCGAATGGCGCGTAAGACAGAAAGGCCACCCACGCCCGAGTCAAAGACGCCAATCGCGCCTTGGAACGGGCTCGCTGTCAAAGGGGAAGCAATGGGCAAAGACATGATTCGATGATGCAGAAACAAGCTTGTAAAAATCAACAATCTACACATTCTCGCCGACCAGAGATTAAAGACACCCATAAACTTGTAGGCCAAGCTAACGTGCAAAATTCGAGCGAAAATCCAGAAATGACTTCATTTGTCCCTCCACAAAGACGCCAAGCTTGGCAAGCCCTACACGCTTTGGCTCAAGGCCCTCAACCCCACTTGCGTGAATTGTTGAAAAGCCCAGAGCGCAATGCGGCCTTGCACGCCAGCGGCGCTGGCATCAGCATCGACTACGAACGACAACGCGTCACACGTGAAGTGATGAAACAGTTGTTGGCGCTGGCTGAAGAATCACACGTCATGCCACAAGCGCAAGCCATGTTCAAAGGCGAGCCCATCAACGCCACCGAACAACGTGCGGTCTTACATGTGGCCTTACGCGGCAGCCATGTGCCCAACCCACCTTGGGGCCATGAAATTTCCAAGCAAGTCGCGAATGAGTTGCACCGCGTGTGTACCTTTGCAGAGAAAGTACGCGAAGGCCACCTGAAAGGCCATGGCGGCGAATCCATCACCGATGTGGTAAACCTCGGCATTGGCGGCTCTGATCTTGGGCCCCGTATGACCACCGAAGCGCTCAGCCACTTGACGCGTGACAGCTTCAAAAACAAAGTGCGTGTGCACTATGTGTCCAACGTGGACGCTTGGAGCCTCTACACCACCTTAGCCCACCTCAACCCTGCACGCACCGCGTTTGTGGTGCAAAGTAAAACCTTCACCACGCAAGAAACCATGACCTTGGCTGCCTCAGCCAAGCGTTGGTTGACTGACGGAGGCTGTCCTGAAGATCAATTGGGCAAGCATCTCATTGCGGTGACGGCCAACCCGCAAATCTCAGCTGCCCAAGGCTTCACCCCTGAACACACCTTTGGTTTTTGGGATTGGGTGGGTGGTCGCTATTCGGTGTGGTCCGCCATTGGCTTGCCATTGGCCATCTCGATTGGTGCGTTTGCTTTCCAAGACATGCTCTTGGGCGCACGTGCGATGGACGAACATTTCATGACAGCCCCGTCTGACCAAAACTTGCCTTTGCTCATGGCCTTGTTTGGCGTGTGGAACCGTAACTTTTTGGGTGCTGCTACGCACAACATCGCACCCTATGCATCGCCCTTGGGTAAGTTCGCCTCGTTCTTGCAGCAGATGGACATGGAATCCAACGGCAAAGGCACGCACGTCGATGGCAGCCCTGTCGAAGTAGCCACCGCACCAGTGCTGTGGGGAGGCTTAGGGATTGACGGCCAACACGCTTACTTTCAGCTCATACACCAAGGCAAGCACTTAGTCCCTATGGACTTCATTGGTTTGCGCACCGAGCGCAGCCCATTGCCGTTTGCCGCTGAACACCACCGCGTGGTGTTGCTCAACATGCAGGCCCAAGCACAGGCTTTGGCCATTGGCCGCACACCCGAAGAAACCATGAAAGAGCTACGTGACAGTGGCATGGACGAGGCCGAAGTTCGACGCTTGGCCCCACACCGCAGCTACCCCGGCAACGTGCCCAGCACCACCATTTGGGTGGATGCGCTCACGCCACGCAGCATGGGTGCGCTGATGGCCTTGTACGAACACAAGGTCTTCTGCCAAGCTGCCATCTGGGGCATACACGCCTACGACCAGTGGGGCGTCGAGCTGGGCAAAAAGATGGCCAAGGAAATTGAAACTACCCAAGTGCATGCCCCTTATGAGTGAGCCTCAAGCGGTGCCGCACAGCAAAGGCCTCAACAGCCCCCAGAGCAAAGCTGATTTATTTGTTTCTTTTACTTGGCTTGCCCTCCAAGGCTTTGGCGGTGTGTTAACTGTGGTGCAACGCGTGCTGGTGGAAGAGAAAAAATGGCTCACGCAAGAACAGTTTGTCGAAGACTGGGCCGTTGCACAAATCCTGCCTGGCCCCAATGTGGTCAACCTTGGACTGATGTTGGGTGGTCGACATTTTGGATTGATGGGCGCTCTGTCTGCACTCGCTGGTTTGTTGCTAGCGCCTTGCGCCTTGGTGCTTGTGTTAGCTGCAGCTGTGGCTGGCTTTGCTGAAACACCGGTTGCACAAGGCATGTTGCGCGGCCTCGGTGCTGTGGCGGCAGGTCTGATTGCTGCAGTGGGCATCAAATTGATCATTGCCTTGAAAAACAATCCCATGGGACGCCTGACTTGCTTGGTAATTGGCTGCCTCACCTTCATAGCCATCGGCTTGTTGCGCTTGCCATTGGGTTGGGTCTTGTTAAGCCTTGGCCCATTGGCCGGCGTGTGGGCAGCGCATTGCATCAAACAGCGAGACGGCGCATGAGCATCACACTCACCTTGGTCGATTGGGGCATGCTGTTTTTGCACTTCATCTCTCTGTCGCTCTTGTCCGTGGGCGGTGCAATCACCACCGCACCCGATATTCACCGCTACTTGGTGGACGAAACCCATTGGTTGACCGAAACACAGTTCACCTCGTCCATCGCCATCGCGCAAGGTGCACCCGGTCCTAATGTCTTGTTTGTCGCTTTGATGGGTTGGAATGTGGGGCTCAATACGGGCGGCGGCTTGGCCGCGGGTTGGCCCGCCGTGAGCTTGGCGCTGAGCGGCGTGATCATCACCATGGCTGGCATGCTGATTCCCTCTTGCACCCTCACCTTCTTTGCCACGCAATGGGCGCAACGCAACCGGGAGATGTTGGCCGTCAAAGCCTTCAAAGCGGGCATGGCCCCCATCGTGGTCGCTCTGCTCATTGCCACCGGCTGGTTACTGACCGGTAGTCACGACAACCCCGCAAGAGATTGGCCCATGTGGCTGGTCGCTGCTGCCACGACGCTGATCGTGTGGAAAACCAAAACACACATGTTGGTGCTACTAGCCATCGGCGCGCTGTTAGGTGCCCTAGGCTGGATCTAAAAAAACGCAGGCCGAAGCGAGCCCAGCAAAAACTAAGCAACCGTCCTCTGGCGACGTGCCTCATACAAACACACGCCACTGGCCACCGACACGTTCAAGCTCTCGACCCCACCACACATGGGAATGCTGATGAGCTCGTCACACGTCTTGCGCGTGAGCTGACGCATGCCGTCACCTTCAGCACCCAACACCAAAGCGGTAGGACCTTTCAGATCAACTTGATACAAGGTCTTGGGCGCATCGTCACTGGTGCCAATGATCCAAATGTTGCGTTCTTTGAGCTCGTTCAAGGTACGTGCCAAGTTGGTCACCATGAAATATGGGACCGTTTCAGCCGCGCCGCTGGCCACCTTAGCCACTGTGGCGTTGATGCCTACCGCGTGGTCTTTCGGCGCGATCACCGCATGCGCACCGGCACCATCAGCCACACGCAAACACGCGCCGAGGTTGTGCGGATCGGTCACACCGTCAAGCACCAAGATCAAAGGGGACTCGATTTTTTCGATGCCTTCAAGCAACTCGTCCAACGAGTGAACCATCTTGATTTCACTCACACGCGCAGCCACACCTTGGTGGCCATGGCCGCCTGAGAGCTTGGCCAGACGAGGGCCATCAGCCTCAATCAAACGAATGCCTGCTTCGGTGGCACGATCCACAAATTGACGCATGCGCGCATCGCGGCGTGTGGGGTCGAAGTAGATTTCGATGACGGATTGCGGCGCTGTTTTAACGCGCACGCCAACGGCGTGAAAGCCGAAGAGAACTTTAGGGGCTGAAGACATATGCCCTGATTATCCCTTGACCTGACCCGCCTCAATCGTGATGGCCTGATCGCACCTTGCTGCCAGCTTCAAATCATGCGTCACCAACACCAGCGTGGTGCCCAACTCTTTGTTCAACTCAAACATCAAGTCCATGATGCGCTCGCCGCTGGCGTGGTCTAGGCTGCCTGTGGGCTCGTCGGCCAGCAATAAAGCGGGCTTGACCACAAAGGCGCGTGCCAAGGCCACGCGTTGTTGTTCGCCGCCCGACAGCACTTTGGGGTAGTGGCCCAAACGCTCGCCCAAGCCCACGCGCACCAGCATGTCTTTGGCCGCTACACGGGGGTTGGGAAGGCCAGCCAACTCCAGGGGCAGCATGACATTTTCCAGCGCGGTCATATTGCCCAAGAGTTGAAAGCTTTGAAAGACAAAGCCCAATTGACGGGCGCGGACTGCGGCGCGCGCGTCTTCGTTCAATGCAAACATGTCCACGCCGTCCAGCCACACCGTGCCCTGCGTGGGTGTGTCTAGCCCCGCCATGATGGACAGCAAAGTGCTTTTGCCCGAACCCGAAGCGCCGACGATGGCCATGGATTGCTGGGGCGCAAGCTGGAAGTCGATATCGCGGAGAATGTGCAGTGACCCGCTGGCGTCTTGGACCGATTTCGACAAATGCGAGACGACCATCAAAGGCGGATTTGACGAGGATGATTTTACAAATGAAGGCGTGGACATGAGGCGCAATGGTTTATTAAGACGCAACTTTAACTTGGGCGCACTGGGCGCCACCTTGCTAGGGACTTTAGGCCTTAGGGAAGCATCGGCCCAACAAAGCATCATCACATCGACCGGCCAAGGCATGGAGGGCGAAATCACCTCCACCGGCCCGCACCGTCGCCGTGGCCAGCCACCACAAAACAACGTCCCACCGCCCGGCTCGGCTCCCGCGCCGGGCACAGTGCCCGCTGCCACCATCTTGGTATTGGGTGACTCCCTCAGCGCCGAGTACGGCATCCCTCGTGGCAAGGGCTGGGTGGCCTTGCTGGCCGACAAACTGCAAACCGAACGGTCCGATCTGCGCGTGGTGAATGCCAGCATCAGCGGCGACACCACAGCGGGAGGTCGCTCTCGCCTGCCCGCCATGTTGGACCAAGTGCGCCCCGTGCAAGTGGTGATTGAGCTCGGCGGGAACGATGCGCTGCGTGGCCTCGACCTCGACAGCACCCAAAACAACCTAGAAGCCATGATTCAAGCCTGCCGCGCCGTCAACGCACGCGTGGTGCTGGTGGGCATGCAAATACCGCCCAACTATGGGCCAGATTACAGCGCCAAGTTCTCAGTAATGTTTGCTAACCTTGCTAAGAAGTACCGCACTGGCTTGGTTCCGTTTTTTCTCAAAGGGGTGGCTGATGTCCCCGAAGCAGCCACGCTGTTTCAACCCGATCGCATTCACCCTAAAGCAGAAGCGCACCCGCGCATGTTGACCAACGTATGGCCCGAAATAAAGAAGAATTTATAAACCGTGAGCGTTACCTTTATCTCGGCGCATGACGCCTTGGCCCGCATGGCCATTCCCCTGGGCACACCTGGCGGTTTCAGTACCGTCATTGACGCGCGCAGCGAAGACGAATACACACTCGACCACTTACCTCACGCTGTCAACTGGCCTTCTCTCAACAACGAAGAACGCATTGCCGTGGGCACTATGTATAAACAGGTCAATGCGTTTGAAGCGCAAAAGCATGGCGCGGCCATGGTGGCTGCCAACATTGCACGCCACATCCAACGTGAAGTGCTGGACCTGCCCAAAAATTGGCTACCTCTCATTTATTGCTGGCGTGGCGGCAAACGCAGTGGCGCGTTGTCCATGGTGCTGGGGCAAATCGGCTTCAAGGTGAACTTGATTGAAGGCGGGTACAAAGCGTTTCGCGCAGCCATGGTCGAAGACATACCCAAGCGCGTGGCTCCGTTGCAATTCAAAGTCATCTCTGGCCCCACAGGCTCAGGCAAAACACGTTTGCTTTATGCGCTGGCTGATGAAGGCGCGCAGGTGCTCGACCTTGAGGACCTCGCCTGTCATCGCAGCTCGGTGCTGGGCCATATTCCTGGACAGCCACAGCCCAGTCAAAAACGCTTCGACACGCTGGTATGGCAAGCCCTGCGCAGCTTTGACGCGACGCGTCCTGTGTTTGTTGAGTCTGAAAGCCGCAAGGTGGGTAATCTGTCCATTCCTGAATCGCTGATGTTGGCCATGCGTGACAGCCCGTGTTTTGAGTTGCAGCTCAGCCTCGAGGAACGGGTGGCTTTGCTGATGGAAGACTATCAATTTTTTGTGCACGACCCAGACGCCTTTTGCAACCGCTTAGATGCGCTGGTGGCCATTCGTGGCAAGTCGGTGGTGGATGCCTGGAAAGTACAAGTGGCCACAGGTCACATTGAGAATGTGGTGCGCGACTTGTTGGTGCTGCATTACGACCCGACCTATGCCTCGTCGATGGTGCGCAATTTCACACAAACCGGCCAAGCCATGGCGTGTGTGGCTGAGAACCGACACCCCGACAGTTTGCGCAAGCTGGCAAAGTTACTGGTAAAAAATCAGGGTTAACTCAGCGAGTGCAGCGACAGGCTGCACTGATGCTCAACTTTGCAGTTGAGCGGATTGCAAAGCTTGCAAGACATCAGCTTGCAAATCATGCGCTGCTTCTAAACCTATGCACAAACGCACCACTCGCCCGCGCTTCAAATGCGAGGCAGACCGTACACGGCTAGACGCCATGTTGTAGGGCATCACCAAGCTCATGGGACCGCCCCAGCTGTAGCCAATTTTGAACAACTGCAAGGCATCACAAAACGCATCCACTTGCGCGGAGGTGAAACGTTCATCCATCACCACGCTGAAAATACCAGCAGCCAAGCCATCGGGCTCGTGGGGGGTGACGCACAGTTGTTGCCAATTGGCATGACCAGGTGAACTGCTCAAAGCAGGATGCAAAACTTGACTGAACGCAGGCTGAGAGGCGCACCAGGCAGCCAAAGTGCGCGCCGCCAAGTCTTGAGCTTTGTAGCGCAGCGGCATGCTGGACAGCGAGCGCAACACCATCTCGGCATCGTTCGCGCCCACGCCCGTGCCCAATCGCATGTGCGTGAGTTTCAATACTCGCGCTAATTCATCGCTGCGCGTGACGATGCTGCCCATCAAGACATCACCTCCGCCACTGGGGTATTTCGTGAGTGCATGGATGGTCAAATCCACACCCAGTTTGCCCTGCCCTGGCGTCAAATCAAAAGCATTGAAGGCCAAGCCTGCACCCCAGGTGTTGTCGAGTGCGCACAGCACGCCGCGCGCTTTACACAGCTGAACCAAGGCTGACAAGTCTGGAAACTCCATCGTCACCGAGCCTGCTGCTTCAAGCCACACCAAACGCGTACGCGGTGTAATGCGTGATGCCAAGTCATTCACATCCTGTGGGTCATACACCTGATGCGTGATGCCAAATTGCGCCAACTCGCCTTCAGCCAGCGACTTGTTGGGCGCATAGGCGTTGTCGGGAATCAGCACTTCATCGCCTGTTTTGAGCAATGCGAAATCCACATGAGCTATCGCTGCTAAACCGCTGGGCGTCAGGATGCAATGCGTGCCACCTTCTAAGGTGGCCAAGCGTTCTTCGAGCGTGAAGGTGGTGGGCGTGCCGTGCAAACCGTAGGTATAAGACGACTTGTCCATCCACTCTCGCTCGCGCATGGCCGCCAAGCTGGGAAAGATCACCGTCGAAGCTTTGAACACCCCTACTTGGGGAGCTTCAAATTCAGCGGGGGGAAGGTATGCGTGGTGAATGAGTTCAGTGCTTCTTGACATGCACTGATATTAAACCTTCCACTTCTCCAACAAAGCCGCTGGGCGTATCTTGTCATACGTCTCAAACGGCTGGTGAATCCATGGGTTGGTTGGCAAATAGTCCACTGAAAAGTCAGGCGCAAAAGCTGACACACCCTTCGTCCAAATCACAGCAGTCCGTAGTTCGACGATGGCTTCAAAGTTGTTTTTGAGTTGGTCCACCACAGCCTTCAAAGTGCTACCTGTGTCAGCCAAGTCGTCCACCAACAATACACGGCCAGCAATCTCGCCTTTGGGCGTGGTAATGAACCGGGCAATGTCCAAGTGGCCTTGCACAGTGCCGGAGTCGGCGCGGTAAGAGCTGGTCGACATAATGGCCAAGGGCTTATCAAAGATGCGTGACAAGATGTCTCCGGGTCGCATGCCCCCTCGGGCTAGGCAGAGGATGGTGTCAAATTCCCAACCTGATTGGTGAACCTTGATGGCGAGTTTTTCGATGAGTTTGTGATACTCATCGGACGACACGTAGAGGTGTTTACCGTCTTCGGTCAACATAGGTAGGCCCTTTAAAAATTAAGCGATGTAGGGGTGGGTCAACAAGATCGTGTGATCACGGTCTGGGCTAGTAGACACCATGTGGATCGGCACGCCAGTGGTTTCTGCAATGCGGTTTAGATAATGCTGCGCGGCCTTGGGCAACTGGTTGTACTCGGTCACGCC
>CAJBHE010000132.1 GCA_903952885.1 uncultured Burkholderiales bacterium | reverse complement strand
CAGACACTTCCGCCGCGAGTTCGTCAGAGGCAGGCTCAGCTGACACCTCCTCAGCGGGCGTCTCCAAAACTTCCACTGGTGCTTCTTCAAGCACTACTTCGGGCTCAGCTGCGTCAATGGGTTCTGGCGACAACTCAGGCTCTGGCTCAATCACAGGTTTTGGTTTTGGCTTCTCTGGTTTTTCCAGCAACATCATTTGGTATTTAATTTTGTCTGCACGTTGGGCCTCAAACAGCTCAGCTTTGCGCATCATCTCGCGCTCTACGGCGTCTACAGCCGCGCGTTGCATGTCGCTGTTAGAGGCGACTTGGCCAATCATATTGAGCACAAACGGCCGAACGATGGTCACGATCACAACCATAAATATCAAACCCATCAAAAGGGTATTGATCACGTCAGGAATGAACATCACCGTCCTCCGCTTCTTCTTGCTGAACGTCCAAAATACGCTGTGCCAATGGCGACTTCTCGCGCCATGCGTCCACATCGACCAGCAAAGCTTTGGCCAACCCTTCCAGCCGATGTTCAACCAAATCTTCCACCACCGTGTCGTTGGCAAACACACGCACACTTCCTGGCTGCATGTCATGCACGGCTTCTAGGCGCATGCCTTTGATCATTTCGCTGTCCAGCGCTTGTAATCGTGCTTTGTCTTCAGGGCTGAGTTCTAACACCACCGCGCCATGCACGGGGTGGTCCAACTCATTCAAACAACGCTGAACCAATCGCTCTAGGGCTTGGGTTGACGTTTGCAACTCGCCTACCACCATTTGCTCTGCAATGTGAATCGCCAAGCGTTTGAGGGGCTCAAAAAATTTCTTGGGGTCTGCCAACAAGGCAGCCAGGTCACGCGACACGTTCTCAAACAACACACGCTGCGCTGCAATTTCGCCCGCAGCATCAGCCCTCGCTTTGGCATCCCCTTCGGCCATACCTTGTTCTTTGCCCTGGGCTTGCCCTTGATCTAACCCCTGCTGCAAGCCTTCAGCCTTGCCTTGCGCAATGCCTTGTGCCAATGCCTCTTCTGTGGCCTTGGCCACGGCCTCTGCCAACGCGATGGCAGCTTCTTCGCGGGCTTGTGCCAAGCCTTTGGCAAATTGTTCGGCTTCGCGTAGCGCCACGTCTTCGGGGGCAATTCCCCCCATTACAGCGGGCAAAGTTGGCTCTGCATGCTCAGCCGCGACCAGCGCTTCTTGCGCAACAGCGTGTTCAGCCGCGACCTGGGCTTCAGTAGCAACGGCAGCCTCCATCAAAGCTTGAGCTGCTTGGGCCTCGGTTTCGCCGAGCGCAGCCTCAACCATACGAGGGTCAACATCCTCAATCGCATCGGGATGAATCACGATGGGGTCAGCCACCTTTTCATCAGTGGTGATGGGGCTCAACACCAAAGACTCAGCCATCTCGGCTTGCGCCATTGCACGTTTTAACACCGATGGGTCGACTTTGACACGCAGTTTCGACTTGCGAGACGCGCCATACGCATCCGTCACGAAAGGCAACTGTTCATTCGTATCTGTTCCCGCCACCGAAGCTGGCTTCTCTTCGCCAAACGCTTCGTTGCGGTACTCGCCTTCAAGCAGCGCCAGCGAGGCTTG
>CAJBHE010000131.1 GCA_903952885.1 uncultured Burkholderiales bacterium | reverse complement strand
CATGCATAGTCTTCGGGCTGCGCCACCATGAGCGCGCGCACAGGGTTGAGGTCGATGTAGGCCATGCAGGCCAGCAAGTAACGGTCGGTCTGAATGAGCGTGGAGCGGTAGCGGCCTTCCCACAGCGTGCCGGTGCGGGCGTGCACTTTGTTGAACACCTGAACATAGCTGCGGCCCACGGCCTGCATCATTTTGGGCAGGCCCTGATCTTCTTGCGGCGTGAGCAGCAAGTGCAGATGGTTGCCCATCAACACATAGGCGTGAATGTCGACCTTGCGCGCACGGCTGTGCTCGAACAACAACTCGAGCATGCGCTGGTAATCAGCGGTGCTGCGAAAAATGTCTTGTCGGTTGTTGCCCCGCAGGATGACGTGGTGCGGATAACCGGTGACGGTGAGACGAGGGAGGCGAGCCATCTGCAGATGGTAATTCGAACCTGACCCCGATTAATTAAGCGGCAATTTTGAATCGGTCTTCAGCCAACTCTTGCAAGCCGAACTCTTCCAACAAAGCAGACAACCGCTCAGCCGAGCTACGCTTTTTCTGCCCTGTGTATTTGGCCAAGATGAGTTCGTTTTTCATGCTGTGCTCCCAGCCCACCAGCTCGGTCACAGTCACTTGGTAGCCCATCGCTTCTAGGTACAAACAACGCAACACGTTGGTGAGCTGGCTTCCCATCTCGCGCGTGTGCAGCGGGTGACGCCACAGCTCGGCCAGCGGCGTGCGCTGCAAATTGAGCGCTTTGTTTTTGTTGAGCGCGCGCGCCAACTCGGCTTGGCAACACGGCACGAGCACCATGTATTTGGCTTTCTTTTGCAGGCCAAACGCAATCGCGTCATCAGTGGCGGTGTCGCAGGCGTGTAGCGCGGTGACCACATCAATCTGGTCGGGCAAGGCATCGCTGTGCGCGGACTCGGCCACGCTGAGGTTGAGAAACTTCATGCGGTCAAAGCCCAAGCGCTGCGCCAGTGATTTAGACGATTCGACCAACTCGCTGCGCGTCTCGATGCCGTAAATACTGCCTTGCCCTAAGGCTTTGAAAAACAAGTCGTAAATGATGAAACCCAAATACGACTTGCCCGCGCCGTGGTCGGCCAAGGTGGGGCCTTGCTCGCTGGCGGGAAGTTCATTCAGCAACTTCTCGATGAACTGAAACAGGTGATACACCTGCTTGAGCTTGCGGCGTGAATCTTGGTTGAGCTTGCCGTCGCGGGTGAGGATGTGCAGCTCTTTGAGCAACTCGATGGACTGGCCGGGGCGTAGATCGAAGTCTAGAGGTTTGGGGGCGACGGCGGGTTTGTGTTTGTACATAGATTAATTGTGCAGTCGACAAGCGATGCCCAGCTTGCTCCAACCTTCACGCCCCAACTTATTCAACACCTCAATATTGCGCTCGAAGATGAGGGACGCATCAGGATAGGCCTCCACCGCTTTATCAATGCTGGCTTCGCGCAGCAGGTGCAGCGTGGGGAACGGCGTACGGTTGGTGAAGTTCTCGATATCGTCCACATCTGTGCCGCCAAATTGGTAGCGCGGGTGAAAGTCGGCCACTTGCAGCACGCCGTCGAGTTCTAAGTCCATCAGCACTTCGTCGCAGTCGGCCAAGAAATCGTTGAAGTCCAAAAAATCGGGCAAGGCGTTGGGCGCAATGAGCAGCGTGGTGTCTAACTTGTCTGGGTCAGCCTCGGCCAAGTGCTGCAACTCTTCGCGCAACATGGCCAGCAAGTCGGCAGGCTCGGCAGATGCGCACACGCGGTAGCGAACCATGTCTTTGACCACTACCGCTTTGGCGAAGGGGCACAAGTTCAGGCCCACCACAGCTTCTAGCAGCCACTTTTGCGTGTCTTCGATGGCGGTTTTTTCTAAGTCAGTCATGCGGTCAGTCTGGTGTGTTCACGCGTGGCGAAACGGTCAGTCATGCCAGACAAGTAGTCGGCCACGGCACGCGGCACATCGCTGCGCTGGGCGTAGGCTGCGGGCATTTCTTGAGGTTTCGCCAAGTAAACAGCAAACAAATCACGCACCACACCACGCGCCCAATCGGTGGTCTCAATCACCTGCGGGTGACGGTACAAATTGCGGAACAAGAACGACTTGAGCGCTTTCGACTCTTCGAACATCGCTGCACTGAACTGCACGATGGCTGGGCACTGACGCGCTTCGTCTGCACTGGTGGGCGCGTGTTGTTTCAGCGCTGCGCGGGTGGCGTTGATGACGTCATACACCTGGTCACTCAACATGCGGCGAATGGTTTCGTACAGCACGCGGCGGCCCTGAAGCTGCGGGTAATCGGCCAAAGTTTGTGCGTGATAACGGGCAAACAACGACACGTCCTGCAACTGGTCGAGCGTGAGCAAGCCAGAGCGCACGCCGTCGTCAATGTCGTGCGCGTTGTAGGCAATGGCGTCGGCCAAATTGCACAGTTGTGCTTCTAGGCTGGGCTGTGTGCCATTCAAGAAACGAGCGGCAACGCCACCGGGCTCTTGTGCATTGATGAGTTCTGCATTGCGACGCGCGCAGTGCTTCAAGATGCCTTCGCGTGTTTCAAAGCTCAGGTTCAAGCCGTTGAATGCGGGGTAACGTTCTTCCAGCTCATCCACCACGCGCAGGCTTTGCAGGTTGTGCTCGAAGCCACCGAAAGGGGCCATGCATTCGTTCAACGCGTCTTGACCGGCGTGACCGAAAGGCGTGTGGCCTAGGTCGTGCGCCAAGGCGATCGCTTCCACCAAGTCTTCGTTCAAATTCAACGCACGTGCGATGGAGCGCCCCAGTTGCGCAACCTCCAACGAGTGCGTCATGCGCGTGCGAAACAAGTCGCCTTCGTGGTTCAAGAAGACTTGCGTCTTGTAAACCAAGCGGCGAAAGGCTGTGGAGTGAACGATGCGGTCGCGGTCGCGCTGATGCGGGTTGCGCACGCTGGAGGCGTGGGCGGGAAGTTGGGGTTCTGCGTGGCGGCGGCCACGGGACTCTTCAGGCTGACAGGCGTAGGTAGCGAGGTGGGCCATTGCTATTCTTTTCTGTACTCGCTGTCGGCATGGGTTATGTGCCGCTTCTTCATGCTGTGCCAGAAATCATCAGCGGCACATAACCCATACCGACAGACTGCGGCGGGGCTTTGTTGCACTCGCCTGACTTCGCCACGCTTAACGTTCACAACAGTCGTCGATCACTTGCGCTACCAAAGCATCGGGTGCGCCGCGCACGATGGCCGTGCCGGGCTTGTCGATGAGGACGAATTTGATTTCGCCTGCCTCTGCTTTTTTGTCCACGCGCATGTGGTGCAAGTATTCGTCTGCGCCGAGTTTGGGGCCGACGATGGGCAGGCCTGCGCGTTCGATGAGTGCAGTGAAGCGCAAGACAAACGCCTCGTCCACCAAACCCAAACGTTGTGACAGGTGCGAGGCCATGACCATGCCGCAGCCCACGGCTTCGCCGTGCAGCCATTCGCCAAAACCCAAGCCCGCCTCGATGGCGTGGCCAAACGTATGGCCGAAATTCAGGATGGCGCGAATGCCACCTTCGCGTTCATCTTGGTTCACCACCCAGGCTTTGATTTCGCAACTGCGCTTGACAGCGTGCGCCAAGGCTTTTGGGTCACGCGCCAAGAGGGCATCGAGGTGGGAGTCAATCCAATCCAAGAATTGCATGTCGGCGATGGGGCCGTATTTGATGACTTCGGCCAAACCCGCGCTCATTTCGCGCTGGGGCAAGGTTTGCAAGGTGTCGAGGTCGCACACCACGCGTTGCGGTTGGTAGAACGCACCAATCATGTTTTTGCCAATGGGGTGGTTGATGGCGGTTTTGCCGCCCACCGATGAATCGACCTGCGCCAACAAAGTGGTAGGCACTTGCACAAAGGGCACGCCGCGCATGTAGCACGCGGCGGCAAAGCCGGTCATGTCGCCCACCACGCCGCCGCCCAAGGCGAACAGCACGGTTTTGCGATCAGCGCCTTTGCCCAGCAGCTCGTCAAAAATTAGATTCAGCGTTTGCCAATCTTTGTGGCTCTCGCCATCGGGCAAGGCCACGGTGTGCACGTGTTTGTAGAGCGGTGCAAGGGCGGCTTGCAAACGCTGGGCATAAATAGGGCCCACGGTGTCGTTGGTGACGATGAGGGCAGCAGAGGCTTTTGGCAAGTCTGCCCAAGTGCTGGCCGCGTCAAGCAACTGCTCGCCAATCAAAATTTGATAGCTTCGGTCGCCCAAATCAATGGCAACGCGTTCGAGGTGTGGGGTGTTGGACATAACTCAGATTCTGTGAGGGGGCGACACGCGGGGACGGTCGGCAGGCGCAGTGGGCGAAACGGGTTTGATGTGGCCAGCGAGTTCGAGCTGTGACACGATCATGTTGACCAAGGCAGCCACGTTGGGGCGGCCTGTTTCGATGACGTAATGGGCGGCTGCGCGATACAGCGGATCACGCACCTCGAGCAGCTCGCGCAAACGGGCTTGCGGATCGGCCACTTGCAGCAAGGGGCGGTTTTGGTCGTTGCGTAATCGGTGAAACACTTCCTCGGGGCTGGAGCGCAAATAAAACACTTGGCCGTTTTCGCGCAGTCGTTCGCGGTTGATGGGGCGCAGCACCGAACCACCTCCGGTAGACAACACCCCTTGATAGCTGTGGCTCAAGTCGGCCAACACTTCAGATTCGAGGTCGCGAAAGCGGTCTTCCCCTTCGCGTTCGAAATATTCGCGGACCGAGCAACCCAAGCGGTTCTCAATCGCGTGATCCGAATCAACAAAGGGGAGGTGAAGTCGACGCGCCAATTGACGCCCAACGGTCGTTTTGCCGGAACCCGGCAGACCCACCAAAACCAACAACATAGGCTTTCTTAACGTGCAACGGCACTGTGTTCAAGCATTTTAGGGGTTATGAAGACCAGCAACTCTTGCTTGGCTTGGGCGGTGCGGCGGTTTTTGAACAAATAGCCCAACACAGGGATGTCGCCGAAGAACGGCACTTTGTACTCGTCCTCTTGCTCGCTGGTCTCGTAAATACCGCCAATCATGACTGTGCCGCCGTTTTCCACCAGCACTTGGGTCTTGACGTGCTTGGTATCGATGGCAAAACCCGCGGGGGTGATTTGGCCCACATTGTCTTTAGAGATATCCAGGTCGAGCACGATGCCACCCTCGGGCGTGATTTGCGGTGTCACCTCCAGCTTGAGGTTGGCCTTGCGAAACGCCAGGGTGGAGGCACCACTGGCAGCGGCCACTTGGTAGGGCAGCTCTGTGCCCTGCTCGATGACGGCTTTGGCTTGGTCTGCGGTGACAACTCGCGGGCTGGACACAACCTTGCCTTTGCCGTCAGCCTCCAGCGCAGACAACTCCAAATTGAGAAAACGGTTCTTGGCTGAGTTGAAAATGGACACCGCAAAGCTGGCCGATGCAAAACCGTTCAGGCTGGCGGCAGGCAAGTTGACAAAGTTACCCGAAGTATCGAGCGCTTTGTCAGCGATGTTAAAACTCGTGGCTTGCTGCGCCGTAGGGTTGGCATTGGCCATCGCGTTGGCATTGGTTGGCCCCCACACGTTTTGTGCACTACCCTGCCCCATGCCGCCCAACCGCGCACCCAAGGTTTGACCAAAGGTGTCGCTGGCTTGCACGATGCGCGCTTCGATCATCACTTGGCGCAAGGGGATGTCGATCTTGGCAATCATTTGCGCCACCAGCGCCAAGCGTTCGGCAATGTCGGTGACGAACAACTGGTTGGTTCGCGACTCGGCCATGGCGCTGCCGCGCGTGCTGAGGATGCGCGAGCCGCCGCTCATCGTCGACAGGTTGAAAGGTGTGGTGCTGACTGACGATGGATAGCTTAGACCCGCATTGCCTAAGCCGCCAAAACTTCCAACCCCTGCACCATAGCCGTTCATCGCAGGCATGGCAGATAACACCGTGCCACCTTGGATCTGCGTCAACACATCCACCGCCTTGGCGTAATTGAGAGCAAAGCCTCGCGTTTGCATTGGCTCTAAATTTTGGGCGGCGAGTTTGCTTTCGTATTCGAGCTTCTCGCGCGCAGCCACTTCAGCACGAGGCGCTACCCAAATGACGTTGCCTTGCCTGCGCACGCTCAAGCCTTTGGCTTGGGCCATGATGTCCATCACTTGGTCCCATGGCACTTTGTTTAACTTCAAGGTAAGCGCGCCTGTGACGCTGTCAGACGTGATGATATTGAGACCTGTGAAATCAGCCAAGATCTGCAAGGCTGTGCGCACCTCAATGTTTTGAAAATTCATCGACATGGGTGCGCCTGAAAATGTGGGGCTGACTTCTTGGCCTTTTAGTGGCAATACGACTGAGCAAAACAAAAAGCAGCAAGCATGCACAACCGAGCTACGCATGGGCCCCATCCATCGACGACTCAACAGTAAACAAGCCTCGAAATTCACGCTCATAACGCATCCTCTTTTAGCGGCAAACGTACCTCGCGGGTTTGCCATTCACCTGTGGACGTCAGCGTCAGCTCTTGCACCACCAACTGGTCTGGCTGAATAGTCAATACTTTGCCAAAGTCTTGCCCCATACGTTGGCCCAATCGCACCCGATAAACGTTCATCATTTGTGCATCTTTTTTTACACCAGACGGCGACAATACTTTGACCAAGGCATCCAACGCCTCGCCCGATGCCATGTATCCGACATATTGCAAACGTTCACGTGGAAATGCTTCCAATACATCCCGGGCGCGGGCCAGTTCGGGCACTACCAAATGACCGTAGCTGGGGTGCTGCTTGGCATGTATTCGCTGCGTAGTGGTCCAACCCTGCGCATCAAATGGGTCTGCTGCTGCACCATCTAAGTTGACACCCGACAACTCAAAAGCTGATTCGCCCTCGATCAATTGCGGAATAACCACCAGCACTTGCGCAGAGATACCGCCTAACGGCTCGGCCTTGAGTTCCAGCGACGCGACGGTCGCGCCTGGCGCAGCCGTGGGCCATTGCGCCAACCAATTGAGCCAACTGCCCCATGCGCCCTGCAACTTCAGATGCACAGGCAACTGCTGCAAATACAGCGCATTCAAATCCGGAGTTTTTTGCGGCTTGTCTACCCCCAACTGCGACAGTTGCAAGTCTTGCTGGTGCGCCAACTGAGTCAGAACAGAGACGTCTGCCAAAGACACAGCAGGCTGGTTTTGTGCCTCCAACAGCTGCAAGTTTTGTGCGCTCAGCACTTGAGTGACTTCTTGCAGTGCCTGCAATTGAGCTTGCGCATCACTCGCCTCATCCCACGCTTGCCAGCTATGAAGCCACCAAGGGCTGATGAGCAACACGCCCAAAACGCCTCCGCCCATAAACAAAATGCGCTGAAACGACCTAGGCCAATTCCAGGGTTCACGCCAATCCAACTGCTGAAAAACCATCAGACCCCCTCTTTCAAATCAGCTTCGATGCGAAATTGCCACACAGGCAAGCCGGTGGTTGGCACAACAGGCATCACTTGCAGCTGCGGCAGCTCAGGGGCTTGCGCCCAGATGTCGAGCGCCTTAAGTTGCTGCACCAATTGCTGCGCATGGCTGGATGACAAGGCTTCGCCCTGCACTGTCCAGCGCGTGCCTTGCTGCTTGACGCTGGACACCCAAACGCCCTGGGCGGCTTGGCTCAGCACTCGGCTCCATTGCAGGCTGTGTGATTGCAAATCTTGGCGGGTCTTGAGCCAACGGGCTTGCGCCGCTCGGCGCTCATGCGCCGCCCTGGCTTGTGCTTGTGCTTTTTGCGCATCGTCAAACTCGCGGGCAGATGCCGACGCATCGCCCAAATGTGGGTGCTTGTTTTCAGCAGCAGATTCGACTGCAACAGCAAAGCTTGCGGCCAACAAGGCACCCGCCATGGCCCACAGGGCCATCCTCAGCATCCAAGCGCGGCGCAACGCCCGTTGCGCGTTTTGACGGTGAGGCAAAAAATTGACGCCCTCGTCATGCCACGCACGCAAGGCCAAGCCAAAGGCCTCGTTGCACTGTAAAGCCAAGGCCACACTCGCTGGTGGCAAGGCAGCCAAGGCATGGCGTTGTTCTGTGCGACAGGCGGCATCGTGGCGCGGCTCGACCACCCGTACTTTCAAACCAGCGGCTTGGGCCAACCGCTGCAAAGCATCCACTTGTGAACGCGGCGCAGCTTGCACCTCATAGCTTTGCTCGCCAGCTTGGGCAGACCTTGGGTCGGCGGTGTAGTCGATGCAGACCTCGTCTGCGTCTGGCGGCAACAATGACTGCACCTCGGCTTGCAGCTGAAAGGCCACATCCGTGGGCCCCAAGCCAGAAGCCAAAGTGATGGTGTGGTACGTCACGCAGGCGCTGTCTAGGCCAATGAAGACCTGGCTGGGCTGGTAGTCGCACGCATCCAGATAAGTGCGCAGCCATTGCCCCAAGGCCTCTGACTGCAACACATCACCCTGCGCCACCAAACCATCAGGCCATGCCAACCGCACAGCACAGTTCACGCTGTCAAGCTGGCTGGGCGAGCCACTGAGGACGACCAAACTGCATGCCTGCAGGCCGATGTCCAGTCCCAACACACTGAGGCGGCTCGAGCGTGAACGGGGCAACCACAAGGTCCAGCGCATGAAAACATCCTTTGATCAAGGGGAGAATGGTTTGCATTTCAACGCGTTGACCCATGGTTGCGGCTGTGTTTGACTCGTGACTTTTGTGATGCGAGCATGGTTTTTATAATCCTCTCCACTTATGGCCAAAAACCACACCTCCGAAGGTTCGAAAGAACACGCCGCCGCACCTGCAGCGCCCCGCTCTTTATTGGGCTACGTCTTGATTTGGGCCTTTGGTCTTGCGGCGGCTGGCGCCCTGATCGTGGGCCTGTTGGTCGCCGTGGCGCTGGCCATGGCCTACCCGCAGTTGCCCGACATCTCTGACTTGGCCGACTATCGCCCCAAGTTGTCGATGCGCGTGTACTCGGTCGAGGGCACACAAATTGGCGAATTCGGCGAAGAGCGCCGCAACCTCACACCTTTCAAAGACATCCCGAAAGTCATGAAAGACGCGGTGCTTGCTATTGAAGACGCCCGCTTTTACCAACACGGCGGCGTGGACTACATCGGCCTGATGCGTGCAGCCTTGGCCAACTTGGGCCGAGCCAAAAGCCAAGGCGCATCGACCATCACCATGCAGGTGGCGCGAAACGTGTACCTGTCGTCTGAAAAAACCTTCACCCGCAAGATTTATGAAATCTTGCTGACCAGCAAGCTCGAGCACATGCTGAGCAAAGACCAGATTTTTGAGATCTATCTGAACCAAATTTATTTGGGCAACCGTGCCTACGGCTTTGCCGCCGCGTCAGAAGCCTACTTTGGTAAACCACTGAAAAACATCAGCATTGCCGAAGCGGCCATGTTGGCGGGCTTGCCCAAAGCGCCCTCAGCCTACAACCCGATCGTCAACCCCAAACGCGCCCGTTCGCGCCAGCTCTACATCATCGAGCGTATGGAAGAAAACGGCTTCATCACCAAAGAACAAGCCATAGCAGCCAAGCAAGAAGAGCTAAAAATTCGTACGGCCACCAGCAGCATCAACACCCATGCCGACTACGTGGCAGAAATGGCGCGTCAGCTGATGTTTGCGCAATACGGCCCCGAGATTTACACGCGCGGCTTGAACGTCTACACCACCGTGCGCGCCAGCGACCAGCAAGCAGCCTATTTTGCGCTGCGTCGCGGCATCATGGATTTTGAGCGCCGCCAACATTACCGCGGCCCAGAACGCTTCATCACCTTGCCAGCAAAAGCAGCTGAACTAGAAGACGCGATCGACGACGCTTTGATTGAACAAGGCGACAAAGGCGATTTATTGGCCGCCGTGGTGCTAGACGCCACGCCCAAAAAAGTGCGCGTGATGCGCCAAAACAGCGAAGTACTGGAAATCACAGGCGAAGGTCTGCAACCTGTGCAATCGGGCTTGTCTGACAAGGCGGCTCCGAACATCAAATTGCGCCCTGGTGCGCTGGTGCGCATCACCAAGGCGGCCAAAGGTGGTTGGGAAATCACCCAGTTACCCGAAGTGGAAGGTGCATTTGTCTCCATCGATCCACGCGACGGCGCGATTCACGCACTGGTGGGTGGCTTTGACTTCAACAAAAACAAGTTCAACCACGTGACCCAAGCTTGGCGCCAGCCAGGCTCAAGCTTCAAACCATTCATTTATTCAGCAGCACTGGAAAAAGGCTTCACCCCTATGACGGTGGTGAACGATGCGCCACTGTTCTTTGATGCCAGCGTCACGGGCGGCCAACCGTGGGAGCCCAAAAACTATGACGGCACGTTTGAAGGCCCTATGACCTTGCGCAAAGGCTTGGCCAAATCGAAGAATATGATTTCGATTCGCGTGCTGCAAGCCGTGGGTGCACAAAACGCGCAAGACTGGATTGCTCAGTTTGGCTTTGACGCTGAAAAGCACCCGCCCTACCTGACCATGGCGCTGGGTGCTGGCTCGGTCACGCCCATGCAAATGGCTTCTGGATATTCTGTGTTTGCAAACGGCGGCTACCGCGTGAACCCCTACCTCGTGACCAAGGTGACCGACCAAATGGGCAAGGTCCTGTCTGAATTCACACCGCCCCCGCTGGAAGAATCAGCCCGCGCCATCGACGCACGCAACGCGTTTGTGATGACTAGCTTGCTGCAAGAGGTTACCCGCTCAGGCACAGCGGCACGCGCACAAGCCACTTTGAAGCGCAACGACATCTACGGCAAAACGGGTACCACCAATGACTCAATGGACGCTTGGTTTGCGGGCTACCACCCCACGCTCACGGCGGTCACATGGATTGGTTACGACACCCCGCGCAAGCTGGGCGACCGCGAAACCGGCGGTGGTTTGAGTCTGCCCGTGTGGATCAGCTACATGCAACACGCATTGCAAAACGTGCCTGTGGCTGAACCTGTGCCGCCTGCCGGCCTAAGTCATGAAGGTGGCGACTGGGCCTATACCGAGTTCAGCAAAGGCGGTGGCGTGAGTAGCCTAGGGCTGGAAAGTCGTTCAGGCAATACCAGCGAACAACTGCCCGCCAATGACGAGAAGAAAAAGATTCTCGATTTGTTCAAGAACTAACAACAAGGGCGCTCAAAGCGCCCTTGTTGTTAGGTGGACGGTGAAGTTAAGCGTTGAAGGTGAGCGACAGCCCGGTCTGGGTACTGGCGTCTTGGCTGAGACGCTCAAAGAATTCGCCTTGGCCTTTGGTATCGGCCCACTGCTGCCCATCAAACTTGAAGTGATAGCCGCCAGAGCGGGCCGCCAACCACACCTCATGCAGGGGCTTTTGTAGGTTGATGATGATTTGGCTTTTGTTCTCAAACGTGAGCGTGATCATGCCGCCGACGCGCTGGTTGTCGATGTCGGCCTCGCCCTCGTCATTCATGCGGTCGCAAGCCAATTCAATGGCTTTGAGCAGAAGTTCTGCGTGGTCTAAGAATTCGAGATCGGTCATTACAATTTGTGCCATGGATATTCAAATAAAGATTTTAGTTAGACGCGCTAGCCTTTACGCATGTATGGCCTCTGCATTTTTTTCCTTAGCAGCGTTAACGGCATGCGGTCAAGATGGTCCGTTGTACATGCCAAATGACCCAGAGTTTAGGCAACGCGCCACATTACCTCAGATTGTGCGTCGCCAGTTGCCTAGCAACACTCCGACAGAGGCACCTACATTGGGTACCGCACCATCCCCCGCCAAAGCTGCGTCTGCCGCGACTGACCGTTAATTTTT
>CAJBHE010000130.1 GCA_903952885.1 uncultured Burkholderiales bacterium | reverse complement strand
GCCCTACAGGTGTGGGTTTGGATTCATCCACCATTCGCGCGCGCATGGTGCAAAAACTGGCATTGCAAGGGATTGACGATGACATGGTGCTTGAGGCTATGGGCCAAGTGGAGCGTCATCGCTTTGTCGACAGCGCTTTGGTGAACCAAGCTTACGAAGACACCAGCTTGCCGATTGGCCTGGGTCAAACCATCTCCAAACCCAATGTGGTGGCCCGCATGATTGCGCTGCTGCGCCAAGCACCCGGGCTGCAAGGTACGCTCATGATGCGTGTGTTGGAGATCGGCACGGGCTGCGGTTACCAAGCCGCCGTGCTGGCCTGTGTGGCTTGCGAGGTTTACAGCATAGAGCGCCTGCGCGGCCTGCACGACAAAGCGCGCGAGAACTTGCGCCCCATGCGCTTGCCCAATGTGCACCTGATTTTTGGTGATGGCATGTTGGGTTACGCGCAAGGTGCGCCCTACAGCGCCATCATTTCAGCAGCGGGTGGTGAAAACGTGCCCCAAGCTTGGATAGACCAGCTTGCCGTGGGCGGGCGATTGGTGGCCCCCACGCTCACCAGCTCGGGCCAGCAGGCCTTGGTTGTGATTGATAAAACATCGCAGGGCTTGCAACAGACCTTGCTCGAAGCCGTTAACTTTGTACCTCTAAAATCAGGCATTGCTTGAGTACAGGGAAATAAGAATGTTGCGTGTCAGAAAGTTGGGAGTTGCCGCCCTAATGACAGCTCTTGTGTTGTCGGGTTGCTACAACAAAGGTCGTCTTGCCCCCGTCGACGACCACTCCATGGGCGGTAATCGCGCTGCGGTGCGCGTGTTGCCAGGGGCTGAAAACGCAGGTAAACCTGGCTACTACACCGTCAAGCCAGGTGACACCTTGATTCGCATTGGCATGGATAACGGCCAAAGTGGACGCGACATTGTGCGTTGGAACAAATTGGACAACCCCAACTTGATTGAAGCTGGCCAAGTTTTGCGCGTGGTGCCACCTGCACCCGATGCACCTGTGGCTCGTGCCGCTGGATCTCCTTCTCCAGCAACCGCTATCGCCTCCACGTCTGCTGCTTCTGCCTCAACACCACCAACCGCCGCAATCGCAGCTCCTTCATCGGCAGAGGAAGCCATCAGCTTTCAATGGCCCGCGCGTGGCAATTTAATTTCTGGGTTTGATGAGTCCAAAAACAAAGGCCTAGATATTGGTGGCAAGGCGGGTGACCCCGTCAGTGCAGCAGCTGACGGTCGTGTGGTCTATGCAGGCGCTGGCTTGCGCGGGTACGGCAACCTCATCATCTTGAAGCACAACAACACCTACCTCACGGCCTACGCGCACAACCAAACTTTGTTGGTCAAAGAGGACCAAGTCATCAAGCGTGGCCAAAAAATTGCTGAGATGGGCAACAGCGATGCGGAGCAAGTGAAGTTACATTTTGAAATTCGCCGTCAAGGTAAGCCGGTGGATCCTGCTAAATACTTATCGGCCAATTGATGACTGAAGTGGCAAAAGAAGCGCCGAGAAAAGTGACGATAGATAAAAAATGGCCTGACAACACCCTCACCATTGAGTCGATGGACCTTGAGGCGCAGGGGGTGGCCCACCGAGCCGATGGCAAAGTGGTGTTTGTTGAAGGCGCTTTGCCTTTTGAAGTGGTGCGTGCCAATGTGCACCGCAAAAAAGACAACTGGGAAAAGGCCTCGCTGCTCGAGGTGGTGCATGAGTCATCACAGCGCGTCACGCCGGGATGCCCGCACTTTGGTTTACATGCAGGGGCCTGCGGTGGCTGCAAGATGCAGCACTTGGATGCATCTGCACAAATCGCCGTTAAGCAACGCGCTTTAGAAGACAACCTGACTCATTTGGGCAAGGTCAAACCCGAAACCATATTGCGCCCCATCCAAGGCCCAGCGTGGGGCTACCGCTACCGCGCCCGTTTGTCGGTGCGATATGTGGTGAAAAAGGGTGAAGTGTTGGTGGGCTTCCATGAGCGCAAGAGCCGCTATGTGGCCGATATGCGCCAATGTCCGATATTGCCGCCACATGTGGATGCCATGCTCTTGCCCTTACGCAAGCTTATCGGCAGCATGGAGGCGCGCGAGACTTTGCCGCAAATCGAATTAGCCTGTGGTGACGAAGTCACGGCTTTGGTACTGCGTCACATGGAACCTTTGAGTGCGCATGACATGGAGGCCTTACGCGCTTTTGCAGATCAGCACAAGGTGCAATGGTGGCTCCAGTCCAAAGGCCCTGACACAGTGTGCTTGATGGCGGGTGCATTTGGCGCGCCACTCTCTTATGCCCTGCCGGAGTTTGGCATCACCATGCCATTCAAGCCCACCGACTTCACACAGGTCAACCCGCACATCAACCGCGTGTTGGTCACACGTGCTTTGCGCTTGCTGGATGTGCAACCGACCGAGCGTGTGATTGATTGGTTCTGCGGCTTAGGCAACTTCACCCTACCTTTGGCCACCTTGGCGCGCGAGGTGCTGGGCATTGAGGGCAGCGAGGCTTTGGTGGTGCGTTCAGGTGAAAACTACGTCTTCAACCAAGCCAATCGCAGCTCACCTCTGGCCCCCACCAGATTTGTGGCGCGTAACTTGTTTGAAATGACCCCCGAGTTGTTGCGCCAAGATGGCTTCGCAGAGAAGTGGTTGGTGGATCCGCCCCGTGAGGGCGCTTATTCTTTGGTGCAGGCCTTGGCCGAGATGCATCAGCAGCCTGAGCTGTGCCAAGGCTGGACGCCGCCTAAGCGCATTGTCTATGTGAGCTGCAACCCTTCCACTTTGGCGCGCGATGCTGGGGTGTTGGTCAACTTGGCAGGCTATCGCATGACGTTTGCTGGTGCGGTGAACATGTTCCCGCACACAGCGCATGTTGAAAGCATGGTTGTCTTTGACTTAGCCTAACCCGCAGAACTCAAAAAATTGCAGACGTAAAAAAGGGACCGTAAGGTCCCTTTTTTACGTCTGCTTGAAACGCTTATTCGCGTTCGCCACCAAATATGCCCAACAAGGCTAGCAAGCTTTGGAACACATTGATGATGTCCAAGTACAAGGTCAGCGTAGCACTGATGTAGTTGGTTTCGCCGCCGTCCATCACTTGCTTCAAGTCATACAGCATGAAAGCACTGAAGATGGCCATGGACAGCATAGAAATCACCACCATGCCTGCTGATGAGCCGACGAACATGTTGATGATGCTGCCGACCATTAAGACAACAGCTCCCACCATGAGCCATTTACCCATGCCAGATAAGTCGCGCTTGATAACGGTGGCCAAACTGGCCATTACAAAGAAAACGCCTGCTGTGCCTGCGAATGCAGTCATTACCAATTCAGCGCCGTTTTTGAAGCCCAACACCATGGCAATCATGCGCGAGAGCATGAGACCCATAAAGAAGGTAAAGCCCAGGAGCACATAAACGCCTGTGGCGCTGTGTTTGGTGCGTTCAATGGCGTAGATAAAGCCAAAGGCGCCAGCCAGCATCAGGATCATGCCCATCACGCCCGAGATGGCGTAGCTGATGCCCGTGGCCACACCCACCCAAGCGCCCAAAACGGTGGGCAGCATGCTGACAGCGAGCAGCCAATAGGTATTGCGGACCACGCGGTTGCGTTCTTCTGTGGGCAGGACGTAATAGTCAACAGATTGGATGTTTTCATTCATGAGTAGCTCTCCTATAAATCTGATGGTTCAGATGGGGCTGATTCTAGAGGTTTCAAGTGGCTCAGGTCTATCGCTTACTTTTATTGAGGTTTCTTTTGTATCTGGGTGAGATCGTGTGCTGCACAGAGTCGGTATGCTTGTGGTTTTGTTATTTTTGAATTGATTTGTCATGAAAACCAAACACTTTCTCGAATCCGCCGATGTCAAAGCCATTGCTGCCGCTGCCGAGGCGGAAGCTTTGAAAAACCATTGGGCTGTGACCATTGCTATCGTGGACGACGGCGGTCATTTGTTAGCGCTACAGCGTTTGGATGGCGCGCCCGCCATTTCGTCCTACATTGCACCTGCCAAAGCCAACACGGCAGCTTTGGGCCGTCGCGAAAGCAAGGTGTACGAAGACGTCATCAACGGTGGCCGCGTATCGTTTTTGAGTGCACCTGAAATCAAAGGCATGCTCGAAGGCGGTGTGCCAATTGTCAAAGATGGTCAATTCATAGGCGCTGTGGGCGTGAGCGGTGTGAAATCCACCGAAGATGCACAAATTGCCAAGGCTGGCATTGCTGCCCTCAGCCTTTGATCGAATCACCGTCAGTAAATCAAGCGCTCAGGATTGATTTCTTGCAAGATGGTGGTCGCGATTTCTTCAATGCTTTTGTGGGTGGTTGACAACCAGCGGATGCCGGCGCGTCGCATCATGGCTTCTGCTTCTGCTACCTCATGACGGCAGTTGGGTAGGCTCGCGTAGTTGGAGTTCGGACGGCGTTCGTTGCGAATTTCGCTCAGACGCTCGGGCTGAATCGTCAAACCGAAGATTTTCTTTTTGTGCGGCATCAGGGCGGGAGGCAGTTGGCGGCGCTCAAAGTCTTCAGGAATCAGCGGGTAGTTGGATGCCTTGAGTCCATGCTGCATGGCAAGGTAAAGGCTAGTGGGAGTTTTGCCACTGCGACTCACGCCTACCAAAATCACGTCTGACAACTCCAAATCTCGGTTGAGCTGGCCGTCGTCATGCGACAAGCTGAAGTTGATGGCTTCAATTCTGTCGTGGTATTCCTTGCTCTTGCTGGCATCCGAGAAGCGGCCCACGCGGTGGTTGGATTTGATGCCTAACTCTTGCTCGAGCGGGTTCACAAAGGTGCCAAACATGTCCATCAGCATGCACTTGCCGTGGCAACCCTCTTGGATCACGCTGAGTACCTCCATGTTCACCAAGGTGGTGAACACGATCGGTTTGCGACCCTCCACGTCGCCAGTGTGCGTGATTTGACGCACGGCTTGGTGAGCTTTGTCGACCGAGTCCACAAAAGGAATTCGGACGTGGCGAAATTTAATTTCGAACTGAGCCAAGATGGCATTGCCAAAGGTTTCTGCGGTAATACCAGTGCCGTCAGACACAAAGAAAACGCTGGGATGGGGCATGAAAAACTTTCAAGAGGGCTAGGTGGTGGTGCAAAAGAGGCACCTTGTCGGCCACCTACAATGATGCATTATCCAAATTTCGCCACGCAGACTGATCGATCCATTCGAAAAACTAAAAAGTCGCCGCGCTGCATGGCCGTACCCGTTTTAACTTTTGGAGCTTGTCGATGACTGCACTTTTCAGCCCAACCGCCCTGGTGGTTCCTTTTGAAAAACTTCGAATGACGGACGTCGAAGCCGTTGGCGGTAAAAACGCCAGCCTCGGCGAAATGATTTCGCAATTGCCTACCGGCGTTCGCGTGCCCACGGGCTTTGCCACCACGGCCCACGCCTTCCGTGAGTTTTTAGCCCACGACGGCTTGGCCGACAAAATCAATGCCCGTTTGGACAAGCTCGACACCGAAGACGTGCGTGCCTTGGCCCAAGTGGGTGCTGAAATTCGCGCCATGGTGGAAGCGCAGCCTTTTCCCGATG